>CADBUT010000092.1 GCA_902797925.1 uncultured Spirochaetaceae bacterium | reverse complement strand
TTTAAACTTTACAATTTCAAACTGGCAGAATCACACTATGTCTGATACTCCCTGCATGGTTTTCAGCTTATTTTGCCTTGCATTAATACATAATATCTATTTCAAAGAATCTACCGGAAAATATTTCAAAGCAGTTATACTAGGTATTTGTTGTTTTTTTTCTTATTAGTGCCGTATTAATGGATTGGTTTGCATTCTTACACTTTTTTCACTGCAAATTTTAATTTGTATTAGAAAATTGATCAATTTCAAAATTTTTCAAAATATGACCGTCAATTACATCAAAACAAATTGGAAAATACATTTAATGCCATATATTGTTTTCGCAGCTCTTTTGAGCTTGCAAAAAATAATATATCCCGATTTGCCAAGAGTAGATGTAAATCTTTACAAAAATTTATCGATTCAAGCTTTTTTTCAACATTCTCACTTTTTTTATGTCATGTATGAATTTTTTAATTCTGCATGGAATTCTGATTTTCAGCAGTTTAATATATTGAGTAAAATTGCATTTTATAGCTCTCTACTGTTAGCATTATATGGCCTTTTAAAAAATTGGAAACTGCTTTCGCCTTTTTGGATTTTTACAATCGGGAATGTATTAATTTATTGTATATGGGGTGGGTTTGGAGGCATACGCTTTTATTTTCCACTTTTTATTTCTCTTGCAGTTTTTTGTGCCTATGGAGCAAAATCAATCAAAGAATCTTTTTCAGAAAAAGCAATAATATTGCCGACAATTGTTGGAAAATTATCCGTAATATGCTTTTGCGCAATGTTTACTGTTTCTGTTTTCCCATTTTATACAAGAAACTTCAAGGATGCAATCAAAGTAGACGGTCACTCCTATTCAGCCGAGGCACAAGATGTTTGGGCTTATATAAGCAAGAATATTCCCGAAGACAAAACCTTTAAATTCAGAAGTCCAAGAGAGCTTTATCTTTATACAAAGCATCTTACAGCTATGTCTGGCGAGGATGCGGATTATTACCTCCACTCTTTTGAAAAACCGATAGACGCAGAACTAAAAAATCTGCTTTCTGATGATGCCGTTTCTGGCAATCAAATCGAAATAAACGGGCAGCTTTTCATCTTAGAATACAGCAATGATAAATTCAAATTGTTTCATGCTCTTCAATAGTTTATGAAACAACCTTATCAAACCTTGGCACTTATAAGCTTTTGCGCAAAGCCGACAGCACCAAGGCAAGGCGAGTTAAATTCCCAGAGCACCGGCAGCAGCGGCGGCAGAATCTGAATATGTGAAAATAACCTTTTCGATTTCGCTCTTATGACGCATTTTCAGGTAAAGAGTCTTTGATTCAAAGTCATAAATGTAACCCGGCGAATTGTAAAGTTCAAACTGTTTGTCTGAACGGTAATTCAAGCCGTACATCTGAATCTTATCGAATGCGTGAAGCCCTGTAATTATCATGTAGTGACTTTCACCGACAGGATATTCAATTGAAAGAACCAGCTTGTTCTTTTCTGGCGAAACCAGCGTTACGTTCGGCGAAGTTGTCCATATAGTTACAGGCGACGGGTTCTGTGCCAAGAGAATTAAGTGCGGATAATAAGCGTTCTGTGCAAGAATCGGGTACAAATCTGCATAAACAGCTGATTCCTGAACAGGAGAAACCGTCAGTGAGCTGTTCACAAGAAGATAACCTGTCTGTGTATATTCATCTTTTTTAGTTATCTTTCCATAATTCATAAGCGCCATTCCGAGCCTGCATACATCAGCCTGACTGTAATCTTCATATTCACCTGCAAGAGTCAGAATGTTCTCTTCAAATTTAACGTTCTCAATAATGCGCTTAAGCAGACGGTCTATAGCCGGTTCAAGCTTCCTTATTGACGGGAATGAATATTGGTAAGAATCACAATAAGCTGTAAGCAGACCTGCACTCTGAAGAACCGTCGGAGAAGAATTTTCTTCAAGCGAGGCAAGTTCGAACAATTTGCTTGCAAGATCTATTCTGTTTTTATGATAAAGCAGCAGAAGCAGATGGTCGATTTCAAATGCACTTAGAATATTCTTTGAAAGTGCCTGCTGCGCCTTATAAAGCAGGTTGTTGTTGTAAGAAACCATAGTTCGGTTCATTGCTTCAAGTTTGCCGAAATATGGCGCAGAAAGATATGTTTTATGGCTTGCGTTTATAGAATTATTCAGCGGATTTATGATGCTTGAAAATTTTCCCTGCAGTTCATTTTCAGAAATATATGCGACAATCTCTTTTTCAGAAGCTGAACTCTTGTCTTTTGAATTCATTGTCTGCATAAAGCTAGCTTTAAATTGGCTGATAGTGCTCTGGAAAACTGATTCCTGTGCAAGGGCAGAAGCCGCAAGAAGCTGATATGTGATTTCTGTCTTTGGTTTGTACACAGCATAAGAAACAGGTGCCGAAGCATTCCATATTGCAAGTTCATTTTCTT
>CADBUT010000091.1 GCA_902797925.1 uncultured Spirochaetaceae bacterium | reverse complement strand
GCTTTCATCTGCGTAATAAGCTTGTCTACGTTGCGGCGCAGCGTTGTAGCAGCTCTGTTTGCAACTTCAAGCTTACCGCGGCTGTCTGCATTGTTGCTTGTTAAAAGCATGAGAGAGAGTCCTGAGGAAATTTCATCGAGCATTACATTGTGGTTACCCTTCGAAATTGCTTTTTTTCCGCAGATAATGTTCCACAGTTCATAAGGAATGTCGTTTTTGGCAATGAGGTTGATTCTGTTTGCAATGCCTACATTAGAAATAATCTGACTGTACTGTTTTGTATGAATCTGCGAAACAACGACAGAATATATAGAAGGAATAAGTGTAATAAAAAGCAGCGAAATATATGTGATTAGAAGTGTGCGTCTTAAGCTTTTGTCTTTCAATTTTAGCTCCGTTGGTCAGCCTAATCAGTAGCCGCGCGGCTCATAAACTGAAAAATCATCGTCTTCTGTAAATACTGTTTCGTTGTTGTATGTAATATGCGGAATTGCGTTTCCAGCCGCAATCTGTTTTACAAGTTCCATAAGCATCGGCCCCAGATTCGGGTTACATTCCACAACGCAGTTTAGTTTTCCGTCTTTAAGTGCGTCTATTGATTCCTGTTCGGCATCTATGGTTATAAAGATTGTGTTTTTTGCGTTTACTTTATGAGCCTGCAGCGAGTCTAAAAAGCCGAGTGTCATAGAATCGTTGTGAGAAAAAACTGCATCAATTTTTTGACCGTCAAAATAAAGCGTGTTCGTCGTGTTTCCGTTTTCCCTTACATTATTTGCCAAAAGAACATCACAAATCTCCTTGCCGCGCGAACGGAGAAAATCGCCGTTTTCTGAATGTATAATCTGGAATTTCGGGTCTGTGTTTATTATTTCGCGGAAGCCTCTCGCTCTGTTCTTTACAATAGAAGAATTTTCTGTGCCTGACATTTCGAAAATTGTCACTTTTTCGGTTTTGTCACGGCATTTGCTTAAAAGAAAGCGTGCGGCGCGTCTGCCTTCTTCGACACCGTTTTCGCCAAGAAAACCTGCATAAAGCGAAGGATCGGCATTTATCTGTCTGTCTACAAGAATAACTGGAATGCCTGCATCTTTTGCTTCCTGCAGCACGTTGTCCCAGCCGTCTTCAACAATCGGTACAAAGGCAATTACGTCAACCTGATAAACAATGAAAGAGCGGATAGCCTTCAGCTGGTTCTCCTGCTTCTGCTGTGCGTCATCATAAATAATCTGAATATCGTTTGCTTCGGCTGCCTCAAAAATAGACTGTGTATTACGTGTGCGCCATGCACTTTCTGAGCCAATCTGTGAAAAGCCTAGTATAATTTTTTTTGAGCGTTCTTCTGTATCAGAAACTGACTTTTTATGCTTCACCGGAATAAAAAAAATTAGAATAATCACGGCAAGCGCGAAAATCGAAATTGAGAAAATCTGTATTTTTTTAATCTTTGCTTTCATAGGGGTTTTTCGTAAATCGATTTACCCGCATATTTTAAAGCTGAATATTTATGAAGTCAAGATTCCGGCATTTCGGGCCGGCTTTTTTTTACAATTCTAAGACCTGCTAAATGCGGATACAGTTTTCATCAAACTCAATTAAAACTCTTGACTATTACTACAGAAATTCAGTATCATTAAATAAATACGGCAAAGAGGTCGTAGATAGAATTTCTGTGCGGAAATTCCGCACAAAGTTGTATCTACGGCCTCTTTTGTTTTTAGCAATAATCTCAAAGTCGGCAATGGGGCCGCATGTGCAGAAAAGCTGTTTCTGTGCGTGCGGCTCTTTGCGTTTTTGGAGCGAAAGAATATGAATACTTTGTATGAACCATCGTTTGAGCATGATGCCTGTGGAATTGGCGCAGTTGTAAACATTGACGGAAGCAAGTCGCATAAAATTGTTGATAATGCGCTGAGTATTGTTGAAAAACTTGAGCACCGCGCCGGAAAAGATGCAAGCGGCGAAACTGGTGACGGTGTTGGAATTCTTTTGCAGATTTCACACGCTTTCTTTAAGAAAGCCGCCGGTGATTTAATCGGTTCCCTTGGTGAACGCGGTTACGGAATCGGTCAGATTTTCTTTCCGGGAGACAGTGCTGAATGCAAAGCTGAAAAAGTGCGCTTTGAAAAATGCGTTGCTGACAGTGGTCTAAAGCTTTTGGGCTGGCGCGAAGTTCCAATTAATGCCGGTGTTCTCGGCAAAAAAGCGCACGACTGTATGCCGGCTATCTGGCAGGCATTTATCGAAAAACCGGCAGCCTGCGGGCATGGACTTGAGTTTGACAGGCTTCTTTATGCAGCCCGTCTTTCCTTTGAAAAAACAGACAGTCACAAAACTTACATATGTTCACTTTCAAGCCGTACAATCGTTTATAAGGGAATGTTTCTCGTTCACGAGCTGCGTACTTTCTACAAAGACCTTCAGTCTGAAGAATATGTTTCAAGCCTTGCGCTCGTTCATTCAAGATTCAGTACAAATACAAACCCAAGCTGGCAGCGCGCGCACCCGAACCGCTTTATTGCGCACAACGGCGAAATCAATACAATCCGCGGAAATGTAGACCGTATGCTTGCGCGTGACGGTGAAGTTGATACAACAGGTTCAGATTCTGCAATGCTCGACAATACGCTCGAATATTTTGTAATGAACGGAATGCCGCTTCCGCTTGCCGTTATGATTTGTATCCCTGAACCATGGAAGCACGACGACAGTCTTTCACAGGAAAAGCGCGATTTCTACCATTACTGGGCAACAATGATGGAACCTTGGGACGGCCCTGCTGCAATCTTGTACTCAGACGGTGATGTACTTGGTGCAACACTCGACAGAAACGGTCTGCGCCCGAGCCGCTATTTTATTACAAAAGACAATATGCTCGTTCTTTCAAGTGAAGTAGGTGTTCTTGATATTCCTGAAAGCCAGATTGTAAAAAAATCGCGCCTCATGCCGGGACGTATGCTGCTTGTTGACACGGTACAAAAGCGCCTGATTACAGACAAAGAACTAAAAGAAACTTATGCAACAAAAAATCCTTACGGTGAGTGGCTTGATCAGAATCTGATTCATCTTGCTGACCTTAAGATTCCGAACAAAAAAATCCCGGTAAGTTCTCAGGAAGAGCGCAACAGACTTTACCGCGCATTCGGCTGGAACTATGAAGACTTGAACGAAATGGTTCTGCCGATGGCAAGAAACGGCATTGAACCGACCGGCTCTATGGGTGTTGATACACCGCTTGCATGTCTCTCTGACAAGCATCCGCCGCTTTACACATATTTTAAGCAGCTGTTTGCTCAGGTTACAAACCCGCCTATCGACAGCCTGCGCGAAAAGATTGTTACAGACACAACTGTTTACGTTGGCAGTGACGGCGACCTTCTTCATACAAAGGGTTCAAACTGCCGCGTCCTTGAAATCAACAATCCGATTCTGACAGGAACTGATTTGATTAAGATTTCCGTCCTCAATCAGCCAGGACTCCGCGCAAAAACGGTTTCGCTGTTAATGTCATTCCCAGACTTGGCATCTGACGGCAAAACACTTGCCGCTGCCCTCGACAATCTTTTTGCACAGATTGATTCGGCTTATGCAGAAGGTTTCAATATCATCATTTTGAGCGACCGCGGTGTAGACGAAAAGCACGCTGCAATTCCGTCTTTGCTTGCGGTCAGCGCGGTTGAGCAATATTTAATCCGCACCAAAAAGCGCACAAAGATTTCCATAATTTTGGAAAGCGGCGAAGTCCGTGACGTTCATCAGGCTGCAATGTGCCTCGGTTACGGCGCACGTGCAATCAATCCTTATCTTGCGCAGGAAGCAATTGCAGAGCTTATCGACCAAAAACTCCTGGACAAAGACTATCACACTGCAATTGACGACTACAACAAGGCAATCATCGGAGGCATTGTAAAGATTGCGGCAAAAATGGGAATAAGCGCCGTTCAGTCTTATCAGTCGGCACAGATTTTTGAAGCTGTAGGCATTGCGCAGGACGTTGTCGAAAAGTACTTTACAAATACAGTAAGCCGCGTCGGCGGAATCGGGCTTAAAGAAATTGAAGAAGACATCGTTTACCACCACAAGAAAGCATGGAATGACATGGGACTGACGGTGAACACTCACCTTGACAGCGTAGGCTATCACAAGTTCCGCCGCGGCCCGAATGCAGAAGACCATCTTTATAATCCTGAAACAATTATTGCTTTGCAGGAATCTACGAGAAACGGCGATTATGCGCGCTTCAAAGAGTACACAGCTCTTGTTGACGACAACAGCCGTCCGCATACACTGCGCGCAATGCTCGATTTTGACTATGAAAAAGCCGGAAGCGGTATTCCAGTTGACGAAGTTGAAAGCGTAGATTCAATTGTCCGGCGTTTCAAAACCGGTGCCATGTCTTACGGTTCAATTTCAGAAGAAGCACACAAATGCATGGCTGCCGCAATGAACCGTCTGCACGGAAAATCAAACTCCGGCGAAGGCGGTGAAAAGCCGGAACGTCTTGGAACAGAATATAACAGCGCAATCAAGCAGGTTGCATCCGGCCGTTTCGGTGTTACAGAAGAATACTTGCTCAGCGCACGCGAGATTCAGATTAAAATGGCGCAGGGTGCAAAGCCGGGCGAAGGCGGACACCTCCCGGGTAAAAAAGTTTATCCATGGATTGCAAAGACGCGGTATGCAACGCCCGGTGTTTCTCTGATTTCACCGCCGCCACACCATGATATTTATTCTATTGAAGATTTGGCACAGCTTATCTACGACCTTAAGAACGCAAACCGCGCTGCACGCATTTCTGTAAAGCTTGTAAGCGAAGCAGGCGTAGGCACAATTGCAGCAGGCGTTGCAAAAGCCGGTGCACAGGTAATCTTGATTTCCGGCCACGACGGCGGAACAGGTGCAGCACCGATCAGCTCAATTCATCATGCTGGTCTGCCTTGGGAACTTGGCTTGAGCGAAGCACATCAGACATTGATTCAGAACGGCTTGCGAGGCCGCGTAATTATAGAAACAGACGGCAAGCTTATGAGCGGTCGTGATGTTGCAATTGCCTGTCTGCTTGGTGCAGAAGAATTTGGTTTTGCAACAGCGCCTCTTATTACAATGGGTTGCGCGATGATGCGTGTATGCAATCTTGATACATGTCCGTTCGGTGTTGCAACCCAGAACGAAAAGCTCCGCGCACGCTTCCCAGGCAAGCCTGAATATGTAGAAAACTTTATGAAGTTCATTGCACAGGAACTCCGCGAATACATGGCGAAGCTCGGTGTCCGCTCTATCGATGAAATGTGCGGACGGACTGATTTGCTCAAGATGAAAGAAAAGCAGGGCTTCAAGCGGGCCGGTCTTATCGACTTGAGCCGTGTGCTTGCACAGGCGGACGAACCGCTTGAATGGAAAAAAACACGCGACACATTCAACTTTGAGCTTGAAAAGAGACTCGATTTGACAAAACTTGTTCCAAGCTTTGAAAAAGACTGTCATGCTGAACTTGTTTCAGCATCTCCTTCAAAAGAGACCCCGAAACAAGTTCGGGGTGACAATGCAATTCTTGGTAACGGCGGCACAATAGCAATCCAATCCACTGACCGCACATTCGGAACAATTCTCGGAAGTGAAATCCAGAAAAAATCCGGCGGAAAGCTCGATGATGATTCTTATGTTGTCAGCTGTTCCGGCGGCGCAGGTCAGAGCTTCGGTGCATTTATTCCGCGCGGCTTGACAATTAAGCTTACAGGTGACGCAAACGATGCATTCGGCAAAGGCTTGAGCGGCGGAAAGCTTGTTGTAATAAAACCTGCTGATTTTGAAGGTGAAGCTGACAGCAATATAATAGTAGGAAATGTTGCACTTTTCGGCGCAACTTCAGGAACAGCATTTATAAACGGTGTCGCCGGCGAAAGATTCTGCGTACGCAATTCCGGGGCAACCGTTGTAGCAGAAGGCTGCGGCGACCATGGTCTTGAATATATGACCGGCGGAACTGCGGTAATCCTCGGCAAAACAGGACGCAACCTCTGCGCCGGTATGAGCGGCGGCGTTGCATATATTCTTGACGAAAAGCACGACCTTTACAAAGTTCTTAACCACGAACTTGTAAAGAGCTATGACCTTGATGATGAGGTTACAACTTTGCGCGGTATAAACGATGAGAGCCGTTTGCGTGAACTCATCGGGCAGCACGCAAAAGAAACCGGTTCTAAAAAGGCCAAAGCAATTCTTTCCGACTGGAAACATTACAGAACATGCTTTAAGAAGATTATCCCGAACGATTATCTCCGCATAATGACAGAGATTTATGCAGAAGAAGAAGCCGGAGTAAAATACGACGAAGCAGTTCTTTCCGCCTTCAAAAAGGTAACTGCGTAAGGAGACAACAATGGGCAAACCGACTGGATTTATGGAATATAAGCGGGCTGAAAACGGAAGTTTTGAGCCGCTGGAAAGGATAAAGAACTTTAAGGAATTTCATCCTGTGATGGAAGACGCAAAACGCCGCGAACAGGCAGCGCGCTGTATGAACTGCGGCGTACCGATGTGTCAGTCTGCAATTAAGCTTAGCGGTATGGTCACAGGCTGCCCGCTTCACAATTATATTCCTGAATGGAATGATGCGCTTTTCCGCGCGCAATATGATATGGCTGCATGGCGGCTTCTAAAAACTTCAAGCTTTCCTGAGTTTACAGGCCGCGTGTGCCCGGCACTCTGCGAAAAAGCATGCAATTGCGGAAACCCTGTCTGCGGAGACGGCGCGGTTACAGTTCACGACAACGAGCTTTACATAATCGAAAAAGCATTTGAATCAGGCTATATGAAGCCCGAAGTTCCGGCAGTGCGTTCCGGTAAAAAAATTGCTGTTATCGGTGCCGGCCCTAGCGGTCTTGCCTGTGCAGACTGGCTTAACCGGCGCGGTCATTCAGTTACTGTTTATGAGCGTGAGGACAAAGCCGGCGGTCTTTTGATGTACGGAATTCCGAACATGAAGCTCGACAAAAAATTTGTTGACCGGCGCATAGAGCTAATGAAAGCTGAAGGCGTCGAGTTTGTATTCAATGCTGATGTTGGAAAAAACATTTCGGCTGACCATATCCTGAATGAATTTGATGCAGTCGCTTTGTGCTGCGGTGCTAAAAAAGCCCGCGCTCTCAGTGCAGTAGGAATCAGTGAGCTTAAGACTGAAAAAGACGGCGCAGACGGTGGTGTAATGTTTGCCGTCGATTTTTTGAAGCAGGTTACTAAGAGCGTAATTGCAACGAGCAGTGCTCTTGAAAACCTGAACATAACACCGGCAAATGCTCAGATTGCCGAAGTACTTCTCGAAAAAGCTGGAATTGAAATAGCCGGCAAGAACGTGATAATCGTCGGTGGCGGCGACACAGGCAACGACTGCTGCGGCACTTCAATCCGTCTGGGCGCTTCAAGCGTTACACAAATTGAGATGATGCCTTGTCCGCCGGTTGACCGCGCAAAGAACAACCCATGGCCGCAGTGGCCAAAAATTCTCAAAACCGATTATGGTGCGGAAGAATCAATAGCAAAGTTCGGGCATGATCCGCGCGTTTACGAAACAACCGTAAAAGAGGTTATGAGCAAAGACGGCAAAATTACAGCTGTGCGCACAATTGAAGTTGAGTTTCAGATGATAGACGGAAAACGGCAGCTTGTGGAACGCGCCGGAACAGAAAAGACTTTACCGTGTGATCTGCTGCTTGTAGCGGCCGGCTTTACCGGCTGCGAAGACTATACAGCACAGGCTTTTGGCGTTGCGCTTGGCCCGCGCGGAACAGTTGTCACCCAAATCCCTGAAGGCCTGCATAAAATTGAAACTTCGTTCAGCTCAGATACAGGCTATGCAACCGCCACACCGAAAATCTTTACCGCAGGCGATATGCACAGAGGTCAGTCGCTTGTAGTTTGGGCAATTGCTGAAGGCCGCGAGTGCGCACAGGAAATTGATGCATTTTTGATGAAGTAGACGCACATTATTCGATTGCCTTATACATATAGCTGTATTAAAATATAGGCATAAGGTGCTTCCGCGCGGATAAAGAAATGTATGCTCTCAAAGCTGCATAGTACACCAAGCAAGGCGACCGCAAAAAATCTTTGTCTGAGGAAATTAGCATGATAAACAGCAAGCCGTTCAATACTGTTCTTTTGCTTACTATTATAGGTGAGTTTCTGCTCCCGTGGATTCTTAAGCATTTTTATCCCGGCTATGACAGCAAAATGATGGTAATGAGCGCGCTTGGAAGCCCCGAAAGTCCGGTGCGGATAATCTATAATATTTGGCTGATTTGGCTTGGCTGCTTTTTGAGTTTTACGGCAACCGTGTATTATTCAGCATACAAAGAAAATTATCACTTTCTTTCTATTATAATGATGCTTTCTGTGCTTTTATTCGCGGTTGGGGCAGGTCTGCTTTCAGGCATTTTCAGTGTAAATGAATCTAAAGATGTTGTAACTGTTGCCTCAAAGATTCATGGTGCAGGGGCTGCCGTCGGCTTTATGGCGCTTTTGTTCTTTCCCCTTTTATGTTCGGTTATTGCATTCCGCCAGACAGACAGGCTGTTCGGGTTTGTCTGCCTTTTTGCGTTTTTGCTTGCATTTGTCTGTTTTGCCTGTTTCATTATGGGCGACAAAGAGGAATTCGCCAAAACAGTATTGGGCTATGAAGGCTTGTGGGAAAGACTGACTCTGTTCTTTATGTATGTTCCGTTTGTTTATAAAGCTGCGAAAATCGTGATACAATAAAAGAATGAAAATTGTAATTCAGACAGACAGTTCGGTTCAGGAAACTTCTCTTTGCATTACCTGTAAAGAAATCACTCCAGAATTGGAACGTCTCATCAGTGCTTTCAGGCTTTCAGACAAAAAGCTTTCAGTTAAGAAAAACGGTGAAGTTCATCTTATAGATTTGAAAACCGTTTTGTATGTTGAAAGTCTGGAACGCAATACATATATTTATACCGATGACGAAGTATATGAAAGCTCTTACCGCCTTTATGAACTTGAATCAATGCTGAGTGAATGTAATTTTGTCCGCGTGAATAAATCAACTCTTCTTAATCTGAATAAAATCAAAAGCATAAAATCTGATATAGACAGGCGCATCCGTGTTTCGCTTGAAAACGGATATCAGCTTATAATTTCACGTTCGTATGCAGAAGAGTTTAAGGCAAAAATTTTTGCGCAGGGGGTATCAAATGAATAAACGGGTGATTAGTTTTATAAAAGATTTTCTGGAAATTTCAGCTTCTATTATTTTTGTTTTTACAATTCTCACAATTGCCTTTGGAGAAAATGCCAGAAACATTTCGAGTTTTTTCCAGCTTGGAAGTGCGGGTATTGCTGTTGAGTCATTGCTTCAGCTGTTTGCTTTCGTATTTTTTATCTGCCTCTTTAAGTTGATTTTTTTAACAGATTTATTTTTTAATTCCCTGAAAGGTTTCGTCCGCTATATTCTGTTTTTCACTTTGGTTACGGTTGTTCTTCTGATTTTAGCCTGCTGTTTTAAATGGATTTCAAATGAACTTGAATACTGGATTGTTTTTTTAAGCAGCTATGCTTTCAGCACAATTGTCAGTACAATAGTTTCTAATCTGATTAATAAAAACGAAGACAAAAAACTTAATGACGCAATCAAAATCATTAAAGAAAATCCAAATAACATGACCATGTGAGAGCAAATTATGAAAAAGTACTGCATTATTCTTTGGATATTATTTTTAATTCTTATTGCAATCCGTATTTTATTGAAGGTGCCTTATTGGTTTGTGCTTTCAATTGAAACTTGTGCACTTGCGGTTGTTCTGCTGATTAAGGCCGGAATGCCGTCAAAAAAATATGTATTGCTGTCAGTCATATTTGCAGTATTAAGCACTGCCGCTTATCTTGGATATCAGAAAAATCCATGGATTCTTTTGTACGGATTAAGCGCAGGAATTCCAACCTTGTTATGTTCTTTTGCTGTATTCTCTGTTATGGAAAAGCGCGGTGAATTTGCACTTGTCTCAAGCAAAGGAAAGTGCCAGCTTGTTATCACCATTCTGATTTCTATTGCAGTTGGTGCCGTGCTCTCTGTGATAAACTTTTTTCTTTCTGGTAGAGAAGCCAGCTTTGATTTTTCTTTCTGGAAGCTGCTGCTTTGTCTGAATCCTGCAATTTATGAAGAGATGGCTTGCAGGGCAATCTTTATGGCTTTCTGTATCTGGTTTGCCGGCGATGAAATGAATCTTTTTCAGAAGTTTACTATGTACTTTATGATGTGTGTTCCGCATACAGTGGTTCACGGATATCCATTGGTGCAGACAATAGTTTTATGCATACTGTTTGGTCTGCCGTTTACAATTCTTCAGAAAAAGCGTGATATAACCAGCGCAATGCTAAGCCACGGGATTGTAGATGCAGTCAGATTCGTTGTGATGGGAGTATAGTTCAAAATATTATGCCATTGCCGTGGGCAACTCATGCAGGAGAAACGGCAACTTATGCTTATCTGCATTGTTTCCGGCCTC
>CADBUT010000090.1 GCA_902797925.1 uncultured Spirochaetaceae bacterium | reverse complement strand
GCTGAAATTCCGCAAGACTTTTGCAAAGACAGCGGCGAAATAAAGCTTGAGTTTTCCGGCTGCGGCTCAATTGACGGCTCTGACGGCGAAATACACACAGATACAAGCAATTTGACCACCGCAAAGTCAATCATAAAGCTTGTGGCAGTTTCTGCTGCTGAATAACCGTGCTTCGTGGGCGGTTGTACAGGTGGCGCAGTTTCATGAGTTGTGCTATCATCAAAAGACTAAAGGGAAAATCAGCTTATGAAAGTCTTTATCGTTTATTGTCATCCGTCAGAAGATTCGTTTACGCGCCATGTCAGAGATTCTTTCATAAAAGGCGTTGTCGATTCTGGGCACGAATATGAGCTTTCTGACTTGTACAAGATGAATTTTCAGGCTGACATGACTGAAAAGGAATATCTACGCGATTCGAACTACCGGACTACGCCTGATTTGGCGGAAGATGTGCTCGCCGAGCAGCGGAAAATAAACTCGTCTGACGCGGTTGTGTTCATTTACCCGGTTTTTTGGACTGATGTTCCGGCAAAGCTTCAAGGCTGGTTTGACCGCGTTTGGACTTACGGCTTTGCTTATGGCGAAAAATCGATGAAGCTTTTGCAAAAGGGCTTGATTCTGTGCACAACCGGGCATACGGAGAGCGAACTTAAGAAATATAAGCTGCTTGAAAGCATGGAAAAAGTCATGCTCGGCGACAGGCTTTTCAAAAAAGTGCAGGACGCAGAATTCATCGTCTTTGACGGCATGACTAAAGCATGTGATTTGCGCGAAAAAAACTGGAACAAGAATCTTGAAACCGCCTATCAGAAAGGCAAAAACTTGTTCGTTTGTCATGGTCGAGCGTGTCCGCATCCGTCATTCTCCGGCTCAACCGGAGAATCTGCAAAATAAAAAAGCCGCCTTGTCGTTTTCAGACTTAGCGGCTTTTTTTGCTGATGCGTGTGCATCAATTGTAAGTGCTGTTATAGCGGAATGTTGCCGTGCTTTTTGAGCGGCTTGTTCGTGAAAATCTTGGTTTCAAGGAAGTCGAAGCTTGCAACAATGCGCTTTCTTGTATCTTCCGGCTTAATGATTTCAGTTATATAACCGCGCTCTGCCGCAATATTCGGTGTCATAATCTCGCTCTTATATTTTTCAGAAGCAGCGGCAACTTCCTGTGCCTTTGCCGGGTCTTTAAGTTCTTTTGCATAAAGAATTTCGATTGCACCTTCTGCGCCCATAACCGCAATTTCTGCCTGCGGCCATGCATAGACAAAGTCGGCTCCAAGATGCTTTGAACACATAGCGATGTAAGCGCCGCCATAAGCCTTGCGGATAATTACCGTAAGCTTCGGCACAGTAGCTTCGCTGTATGCGTAGATTACCTTTGCGCCGTGGCGGATAATGCCTTTCTGCTCTTCCTGCGGACCGGGAATGAATCCCGGAACATCTACGAAAGTTAGAAGCGGAATGTCAAAGCTGTCGCAGTAGCGGATAAAGCGCGCAATCTTGTCTGAAGCGTCGCAGTCAAGTACACCGCCCAAGCCAGCCGGGTTGTTGGCAATAATGCCGATTGTGCGTCCTTCAATCTTGCCGAAGCCGACTACGCAGTTTACAGAGAATTCCTTCATAATTTCGAGAAACGAATCTTCGTCAATTACACAGTTGATTACTTCGCGCACGTCATAGCACTGGCGCGGATTTTCCGGCAGAATTGTGTTGATTTTTTTTGCAGCTTTTTTCTCATCAAATTTGAAATTCTTATCCGGCTCAATCTTGTCGCCGAAGTAGTGCGGAATATAGTCGAGCAGACGGCGGACTGTCTCGTAACATTCGTTTTCGTTTTCACAGCGGAAATGTGAAACGCCTGATTTTTGTGCATGAATGCTTGCGCCGCCCAAATCTTCAGCGGAAATATCCATGAACATTACAGACTTTACGACTTTCGGGCCTGTGATGAACATCTGGGTTACTTTATCAACTGTAAAGATAAAGTCTGTGATTCCAGGTGAATAAACTGCACCGCCTGCGCAAGGGCCTGCGATAATCGAAATCTGCGGAATTGCGCCAGAAGCGCGGACGTTCTGGTTGAAGACGTTACCGTAGCCGCCGAGTGCTTCAACACCTTCCTGAATGCGCGCTCCGCCCGAGTCGTTGATGCCGATTACAGGACAGCGCGCGTCAATCGCCATTTTTGTAAGATCTGCAATTTTGCGGCCGTGCATGTGGCCGAGCGAACCGCCCTGAATCGTAAAGTCCTGCGCATAGACAGCAACTTTACGGCCGTTTATTTTTCCGAATCCCGTAATTACGCCGTCATACGGAATTTCTTTTTTATCCATGCCAAAGCTGGTGCAATTGTGCTTTACACCCTGATAAGTCTCTACAAATGAATCTTTGTCGCAAAGTGCATTGATGCGCTCAATCGCGTGGAGCTTTCCCTTTGCGTGCTGTTTCTCAACATTGTATTCCATAAATACCTCATGTTTGAATTGTCAGAACGAATTCCGGCACTGCCGAAATGACATTTTATTTAGTTATGTCAATAATAACTAAAGACTGAATAAGTGTCAATATGACAAAAAATAATTTTGTGTCAAGATTAGCCAGCTTACTCCACAGCAAGCAGCTGCTGTTGTAAGTAACATAAATCCATGATAGATTTTGAAGATAAAATTAAGGAGAAAATCATGCATCTTCTTTTCGACATGGATAAAAAAGACTACGACCCGTCTCTGGCTGGCGATGAATCAAAGATTTTCAGACGCGATTCTGCGCGGGCGGTGATTTTCAGGGATGGAAAGCTTGCCGTCATTTACAGTCAGAAAAATCATTTTTACAAGATTCCGGGCGGCGGAATAGAAGCGGGTGAGAACCCTGTAGATGCAATGATCCGCGAGGTCAAGGAAGAGTCTGGACTTAATGTAATCCGCGAAAGTGTAAAAGAAATGGGCTATGTCCACCGCATTCAGAAAGGTAAGCATGAACCGCTTTTTATTCAGGATAACTATTATTATTACTGCGATGCGGAAGGGGGGCAGTCCGCACCCTGCTATTCTAATGCCGAACTCGCCCATGATTTTACACCGGATTTCGTTCCGCTTCAGAAAGCAATTAAAGTAAATACAGAATATAACAGACTCCATCCGGAAGATGACATGATTGCACGCGAACTTCGTGTCATGAAAATCATAAAGAGCCAGCTGCAGGTTTTTGAAAAGTCTTACCAGTCATCTTTTTTTAAGATTTTATATGACGAATGCGATGAGGAACTCGTAAAAAAAGTAACGAAAAATCTGGAAGAAAATCTTTCCCGCCTGCTTGCGTTTTTCAACCTTAAAAAACTGAAATCAATTATTACAGTTCAGATTTTTGCAGAACTTGAAGGCTGGAGAAATTTTCTGGAACAGTTTCATCCATATTATGATTATATAATTGGAGAAGCCGGACAGGGCGTTATTTCAGTTCTTTCATTTTCTCAGTACACAAAAACACAGAACCACAAAAATGATACGCTCGAAGTTTTTGAAAAAGTTATTGTACATGAGTTTGTACACGTCTGCCACCGCGAAATTATTCCTGATTTTGAAAGAGGCTATAATTCTGTGATTGGTGAAGGTCTTGCAACTTTTCTTTCAGGACAGTCCTATAACAAAGAAGTTGAAATTCCTCCAAAAGAAATAATTTTTGACTGGCAGAAACTTTTTTCAGGCTCTTATGATGTGTATTCCATAGGACAGAAAATAGTCCGTCTGCTTGCCGAAAAAGTTCCCCACCTGAAACTGCTTGAGTATTCAGCCAGTGCAGAAAAGTTTTATGAAGACTGGGAAAAGCTTTTCGGCTGAAACTTCAATTTTGCGCGGCAGCCTGTTCATTAAGCAGGTCTTTAATTTCCATTTGAAAAAAATGTGATTTTTTTGTATAACCTATTAAAACAATTGGTGGAGCAAAAAATGCCGCAACTTTCAGACAGAACAGCAGATTTTACAGACAGCGTAATCAGAAGAATGACGCGCATCTCAAATCAATATGGAGCAGTAAACCTTTCGCAGGGATTTCCTGATTTTGAGCCGCCGCGCGAAATTTTAGACAGGCTTGCCGAAGTTACACGCGAAGATTTTCACCAGTATTCCATTACATGGGGCGCACAGAATTTCCGCGAGGCGCTTGCTGCAAAAATCCGGCATTTTTCCGGGCTTAATGTAGACCCGAATTCTGAGCTGACCGTTACCTGTGGCTCTACTGAAGCAATGATGGCAGCAATGATGAGTGTTGCAAACCCCGGCGAGAAAGTCATTGTGTTTTCGCCTTTTTATGAAAACTACGGTGCAGACACAATTTTAAGCGGTGCAGAGCCAATTTATGTTCCGCTCAATCCGCCTGAATTTAATTTTGACCCGGAAATTCTTGAAGATGCTTTCCGCCGGAAGCCCAAGGCAATAATCTTGTGCAATCCTTCAAATCCGAGCGGTAAAGTCTTTACACGCGAAGAGCTTATGATAATTGCTGCTCTTGCAAAGAAATATGATGCCTTTGTAATTACCGACGAAGTTTACGAACATATTCTTTATAAACCGAATGTTCACACATACATGGCAAGTCTGCCCGGAATGGCAGACCGCACAATAACATGCAACTCGCTTTCAAAGACTTATTCGATTACCGGCTGGCGCTTGGGCTATACACAGGCAAATCCCGAAATTACAGAACGCATAAAAAAGGTGCATGATTTTCTGACTGTCGGTGCTGCAGCACCTCTTCAGGAAGCTGCCGTTACAGGCTTAAAATTCGGCGATGAGTATTACAGAAACTTGCAGCAGAAATACACAGAAAAGCGCAACCTCTTTTTGAACGGGCTTGATTCTCTTGGAATAAGGCACACCGTACCGCAGGGGGCTTATTATATCTTAATCGATATAAGCGAATTCGGTTATGAGTCTGACTTAGAATTTGCAGAAGTTCTTGCCCGTGATGTCGGTGTAGGCACTGTGCCGGGTTCATCATTTTTCCGTGAACCTGAAAACCGCTATGTCCGCATTCACTTTGCAAAAAAGAATGAAACACTGAACGAAGCACTGAACAGACTTTCTGACATACGGAAGAAAATTCCTGTAAAGAAATAGCTGAATCTGCAAAAAAAATGGCATGCCTCTGTTTTATAAGACAGAAACACGCCCATTATAGTGCTTTTACAGATTCTTAAAGCTCGCCGCCTTCAACTACAAGCGAATCAGCATCTGATTTTGGACCGTAAACAGAGCGGAGAGTAGCTTCATAGTCTGCGTGGAAGAAGTTCTCTTTGCCGAGTGACTTAATCTCGCTGTTGAGCCAGTTCAAAAGCGAAGTGTTGCCTTTTGAAACAGCCGGAGCGATTGTGTCAAGGCTTCCGAGCGATTCAATGCCGACTGAGAAGCCCGGGTTTTCGATTGCCCAAGCAAGAACTTCTGTGTTGTCTGTAGAAAGACCTGCACCGCGGCCGTCGAGCAGAGCATTATAAGCTTCTGAATACTGGTCAAACTTCAAAAGATTTACCTGAGGATAGTTCTCTGTAAAGTAAGTTTCTGCTGTTGTTCCTTTAGAAACAATCAAAGTCTTACCGTTCAAATCTTCAGGCTTTGTAATCAAATCCTTGTCGTTAGAAGCAACACCGAGAGCACACTTCATGTATGGAAGCGCAAAATCTACTTTTTCTGCACGGGCGGGTGTTACAGTAAAGTTTGCAAGAACAAGGTCAACTTTGCCTGTTTCAAGAACCTCAACACGGGCGGCAGCTTCAACTGGAACATACTTAACTTTAACACCGAGGTCTTTTGCAATGCGTTCTGCAAAGTAAACATCGTAACCCTGGTATTTGCCGAACTCGTCAACATAACCGAACGGTTTTTTGTCGC
>CADBUT010000089.1 GCA_902797925.1 uncultured Spirochaetaceae bacterium | reverse complement strand
AAATATTCGCATAAACTAAATGCTGTGCAGATTATATTGTTTTTTTAAAAAATGAAGCGCAGCCACATTTTATTATCGGCACTTATATATGCAGCTTAATCAATTTTACATTAGACGTGTTCGGAAACTTCAGCTTTCCGAACACGAACTTTGATGAATCGCAATTTTGTAAGACTTTGGCCTGAAAAATTGCTGGACCTGTTCGAAAACTAACCGAGTTTCCGAACAGGTCTATTTATTCGTACAGCATGGCGGCCGGTTAGTCGTGTACATGTTAAGAAGATTCTGCTATAATCTCAAAAAATGCGCAACGCGCAGGAGGTTTATTATGGACGGAACATTATGCCCATGTGGTTCAAAGAAAAAATACAGCGAATGTTGTGAACCAATCATTAAGGGAAAAGCAAAAGCCCTTACTGCAGAAGCTTTGATGCGCAGCCGTTATTCAGCTTATGTAAAACACGAAATAAGCTATATTGCAGATTCATGTATACGTGAAACTGAAGATAACGAAATTGACATGGAAGAAACACGCAAGTGGAGCGAAGAATCAATCTGGAACGGACTTAAGATTATCCGCACAGAAAAAGGTGGAGAAAACGATACAGAAGGTGTTGTTGAATTTACAGCCGACTACACAAGAAAAGGTATCCGCGACATTCACCACGAAACCGCAAATTTCAAGAAAATCAACGGCACTTGGGTTTATTCTGACGGTTATCTGAGTACTGAAACAGTTCACAGAGAAGGCAGAAAAATCGGCAGAAATGAAAAATGCCCGTGCGGTTCAGGCAAAAAATACAAGCAGTGCTGCGGCCGCTAATCTATCACGAACAAAACTGAAAAAAAGGAAGTCTATGCAGATAATTACAGGTTTTCATGCTGTTGAAGAAATGATGCGCTCTGCCAAATGTACGGCAGACGGAGCAAAACCGCATATTGAATACGCAAAACCCGGTCCGCGCATAAAAAAAATTCTTGAGGACGCAAAAAAGCGCAATATACCTGCCAAAGAAACTACAATGGCAGAACTTGACCGCCTTACAGCAGAGCTTTCTGAAACAGCACAAGACCACCGCGGCATAGTCCTTATTATTGAAGGCGGTCAGCAGGCTGTGCAGAATTTTGTTCAGTTTGAGCAGACAGTTGCTGAAATAAGCAAAAAAGACACTGCAACAGTTATATTGCTTGATTCTGTTACAGACCCGCACAATGTCGGCGCTATAATCCGCTCATGCGACCAGTTCGGCGCAGATTTAGTTGTGCTGCCGGAGAGACACAGTGCAACAGAAGGTGATGTAATTATGCGCTCAAGTGCGGGCGCTGCGGCATGGGTCCAACAGACAGTTGTTACAAACCTTAACAGAGCACTTGAAAAGCTTAAGGAAAACGGCTTCTGGATTTACGGCGCTGACGCAGGCGGTTCACCTTTAGCCGAAACCAAATTTTCCGGTAAAGTTGCAATTGTTATGGGCAGTGAAGGCACAGGTATGAGCCGTCTTGTCCGCGAAAAATGCGACTTAATTCTGTCGATTCCAACTTGCGGCAAGCTCGACAGCCTTAATGTATCTGTAGCAGCCGGCGTGCTTCTCTATGAAATTCACCGCCAGAAGCTTTCTTAAGCTGAAGAAATAGGAATCACCAATAATTTCAGAAACTGTTATTGCCGGGCGTGACCCGGCAATCTTTCAATTATACATTGCTTTTTTTGCAGATTTCGTCTGAATCAAGCCAGATTGTAAAAGGTCCGTCGTTGAGCAGGCTCACCTTCATGTCTGCACCGAATTTGCCATGCTCAACGCAGCCGGTTTCTTGCCTGATAAGCTCAAGCACATGTTCATACATTCCGTTTGCAAAATCAGGCTTGCCCGCGCGGTCAAAGCCCGGCCTGTTGCCGCGGCGGCAATCTGCATAAAGCGTAAACTGCGAAATTACCAGAATCTTTCCGCCCACGTCTTTTAGCGCAAGGTTGGTCTTGCCGTTTTCGTCTTTGAATATCCGTAAGCCCAGCAGCTTTTTCACCATCTTTTCAGCAATTTCATCCGTGTCTTCGTTTGAAACGCCAAGAAAAACAAGGAAGCCTTTGCCGATTTCGCCTATAACTTTGCCGTCAACAGCAACATTTGCGTTTGCCACGCTCTGAATCAACATTCGCATAAAACACCTGCCTAAATCTCTTTGAAAATTGCGCCGCGTATCCGTTTGATAAAACCGGCTCGGCTGACAGAAACTACGCGTACTTTTT
>CADBUT010000088.1 GCA_902797925.1 uncultured Spirochaetaceae bacterium | reverse complement strand
GCGCAATGAACGAAGCGCCGCTGAACCAGAAAAGCTCTTTTGTGCCCGCATCAGCGTTCGCATTCAGAATAATCACGTTGCGCGAAGGTTTCTGCAAATCAAAGACATATTCGGTGCTGCTTAGCGGCGAAATTATTTCGGGCGCAAAGCCCTGCTGCAAAGTGCGGTTCGTGTTCTCCGGCGGATAATCCGGCGGCACAAGGCGCGGCAGCCCCGCCTGCTTGAAAAGCTCCATCAAGTCGCTCGGCCAATATTCGCGCACCACAGACTTTACATAAGGCTTGTCAGTTTCGTCTGTTCTGTAGCCTGTGCGCGTATCAATGTTGATTCTGCGGTGAATTTTGCATTTCGTAATCGGCGAAACGCCCGGAATGAAGAACGTCTCTTCTTGAAAAGGGCAGTCGTCGTTACAGATGTCGCCCGAAACGGAACAGACTTTTATCTTGGTTACACCTTGCGGCATCTTGTTGTGCGAAAACCTGACGTTGCCGCGCGAGATAAGTCCGTCTGCAATGTTAAAGAAAAGCGGCGCGGCGGCGGTTCTTCCGATAAAGGCGTTGTTCCCCACGCCGTCAAAGTTGCCGATCCAAATGCAGAGCACGTACTGCCCAAAGAAGCCGACCGCCCAGCTGTCTCTAAAGCCGATCGAAGTGCCTGTCTTGTAGCCAACCTCAAAGCCTTGCGCGTCTTTCGGGCGCGTGCTGTAAGGGCTTGGGTTCTTGAAAAGCATCTGCTTGACGATGTATGCAGACTGCGGCGTAAGCAGCTGCCGCGCAAATTTTTCGTCTTTCGGTTCATGTGGAAACGTGGCGTGAATTTTGTACTGAAGCCCGCTGTTGACAAACGCGGCGTATAAGGTGCAAAGCTCAAGCGCGCTCAAGTCTGCGCTGCCCAAGACAATTGAAAGACCGTAATGCAGCTTGTCTTTCAGCTCCGTAATTCCGGCTTGAAGCAGAAAATCATACAAATCGGGGTTCTCAAGCTGGCGCGCAAGGTTTACGGCCGGAATGTTCCGGCTCTGAATCAGCGCGTTCCAAGCTTTTACCGGCCCCATGAATGTGTTGCCGTAATTGTCGGGCGTATACTCGTTAAAGCTTGAAGGCGTGTCCTTAAGCATTGTGTCATAATGAATTAGACCTTGCTCAATTGAAAGCGCATAAATGAAAGGCTTGAGCGTAGAGCCGGGTGAGCGTTTTGAGCTTACACCGTCAACCTGCCCCTGAATCGAATCATCGTAAAAGCCCGCCGAACCGACATAAGCTTTTATTTCCATTGTAGAAGCGTCAACCAAAAGCGCGCTTGCGTTGTTTATGCCGGCAATGTGCCGCTTCTTAACGTAAAGCTCAAGCTGGTTCTTCACAAATTCGTGAAGCTGCAAGTCTAAGGTTGTCTTTACCGCGCCGGCCTTGCCGCAAAAGCTTTTGGCATCTCTTGAAAGCTCGATGTTTCTTGTAAAGTGCGGCGCGTTCTGCGGAAAGCGGCAGAGCACATAAGGCGCTCTGCTGATAAATTCGGCGAGCGCTGCGTCTTCGGGGTGCGTTTCAACCCAAGAATCGAAAAGCCTTGAGCGCGCGTCAATCAAATCTTGCGGAATATTTCCGGGGCGCGGGCATCTCTTGTTCGGGTTCTGTGGAAGCACGCAGAGCATCAGTTTTTCTGAAAATTCGAGCTGCTTTATCGATTTGTTGAAAAAATACTGGCTCGCCGTCTCAAAGCCTTCGATGTTCTTGCCGCACGGCGCAAGATTCACATAAGCGTCAAGAATGTCCTGCTTTGAAAAAATCAGCTCAAGGCGTAGCGCAAGAAAAATCTGCTTGAGCTTGCCTGTGACGCTTTTTGTGTAGAGATGATACTTGAGCTTGGCAACCTGCATCGTGATTGTGCTCGCGCCGATGCGGCGTATGTTCTTTATGTATGTGTCTACGAACGAGCGCCAGATTGAGCCGAGGTTGATGCCGTTGTGCAGATAGAAGCGCTTGTCTTCTTGCAGAAGCAGCGCCTCTATAAAGTCCGGCGGATAATCAGTTATGCTTCTATACATTCTGAAAGTTTCGTCCGGCGTAAGATAAATGCCAATGAGGTTGCCGTTGCAGTCTGTATATGCGCCCGAAAAGCGGATGCCGCTGAAAATGCCTTTCTTTCTGCTGATTGAAATGTCGGCAACAGCGGCAACGGCAGCCGCCAGAAAGACTGCTGCCGCCGCTATCAGAATGCGCTTTTTATTTTTCATTTTTCTTGGTTATATCGATTTTATCATAAGGCTTGATTGCCTTAATCTTGTTCTCATACATTGCCTGAGCAAAAAGCGGCGGCACAACGAAGTTTCCGTTCGTGATTGCCTTTGCCTTGTATGTGAACGATTTTGCATCCGGCGAAGCCGTTCCGTAGAAAATTACGCGGTCATCGCGGATGTCGATATAATCAGGCTTCCATTCGCTGTCGTTTTCGCGGATTGAAGGAATGTCTGCTTCAAAGCCGCTCGGAAGCATGTCGACCAAAGCCACATTGTGTATAGTAGACTTGTTCGTGCTTCTGATTCTTACAGTGACATAGACTTCATCGCCGAGGTTGAACGAGCTGGCAGACTTGCCGCCTTTTGTAATGCTGTAGACTTTGGTAACTTCAAGCCCGTTGTCCTTTGTTTCACTGGCAGGAATCGTCTTCATAAAGCCGGCCTGCGTCGTCTGATAATAAAGGTTGGTCTTTTCGTTGTTCTGCAGCAGCAGCTTTTTAGCGCCCGCCTCGAACGTGCTAGTAAAGACTTTTTCGCCTTCAAAAGACATTGCTTTTGGGTCTGTGCCTTTGCCGAAGTCTTGCGTAACTGTGAACTTGCCTGTCGACGCAGTTGGCACAGCCTTAAGATAGCTTTGAATCGCCATCAGCGTCATTGCGCCAGACAATGAGTTGTAATCCCTGTCGATTACAGACTTCTGAATGTCATCAAGAAGGTCGCCGCTTATCAATTTCAGATGATCCGGGAAGTATTCTGAAATTAGGAAAAGGAAGCTTGAGTTATAGTACAAGTTGCTTTCAAAGCGGAAAACGGTCAAGTCTTTAGCCACGCCTTTCTTAACCTTGTTCAGAATCTTTTCAGCTTCAGAATCCATGTGGAGCAGCTTGTAGCTTGCCGCCGTGTAGATTCCCGTAAGGCTCATCTTTTCAGAAGTTGAAAGCGTCTTAGCGAATCTTTCAAGATAAGATGTCGTGATAATCTCGTTGCGCGTAAGCACATAAATCGAGAACGCCGCGGCGTAGCCTTCGCCGTCAATAGCCTGAACTTTCAGCGCATTGAGCAGCCTGTTGAACATATTAGACGGCACATAATAGCCGTTCTCTTTTGCAACGGTGAGGAACAGCGCGCAGTAAGCGTCAAGTTCAGGGTAAGAATCTGATTTCTGCGTCCAGTAGCCGATTGTGCCGTCGCTCTTCTGCCTAGACTGAAGAATGTCAATCACGTTCTCGATTGCCGAACGAGCCTCTTTCTGAGCCTTGCCGAATTCCTTGAGCAGTTCAGGATAAAGATACGGGAATGCCGCACTTGTAACCTGCTCGCTGCAGCCGTATGGGTAGTTGTCAAGATAAAACTTAAGACCCTTTGCAAAGCCTAGCGGCAGATAAGAGAGGTTCACTTCTCTTGTTGCAAATTCGTCATAGAGCACCTTGTCAACGTCAACTGAATCTTTTGTGTTTTCAGATTTTCTGACCATGCCTGATTCAAGCCAGACTTGATAAGGCATTGAAGGGCGCACGCTGAGCGAAGACGTAAGCTTTGAAGAATTTGATGCGCCTTGAGCCTTGAACAAAATATCTGCATTGCCGAGTACTTCGTTTGCCTTAAACCTGAAAGTGTAT
>CADBUT010000087.1 GCA_902797925.1 uncultured Spirochaetaceae bacterium | reverse complement strand
CCGGCAACAGCCTTGCCGCTGGTAAATGTTGCAACAATTGTGTTTTCACTTATGTGCGAATGGTCTGCAATAAGCGTAATAGCTTCTGCGTTTGCAGAGTTTATGCTGCCGTCTATTGTAGCAGCTTGTGAAGTGAAAGAATTGAGTCTGATACCGCTGGAACTCTTGTCTCCGATAGTCGGGCTGTCTGAAACAATTATTTCTGCATTTGGCTTAATACTGTCAGTTCTATTAAAGCCAACTACGTTAGAAACTGTTCCGCCTTTAAGTTCAATTCTTACGTTTACAGGAATATTGGTTCCGCCTCCGTTATATCCGTAAATAGCAGAAAGATTTCCACCTGTCATTGTGACTCTGCCGTTGTCAACAATAATATCTGATGCGTTTACATTGCCGTCTTTACCCAAAAAGAGTGTATAGCCTGACAAATCCTGATATTCAGAAGCTCTGTTGATGTCACAAAGGTTGATCTCGTCGTTGTTTTCACCTTTAAATGAAACCATAGTTTTACCGCCGAGATTCTTTACAGTAACCGGAATGCCGTTAGCGTATATCTTGTCGTTTTCTACATAAGGGGCTTTGACCCAATGTGCCGTCAGGTGAACATCTCTTTCCCTGTCTCCGGGATTCCAGCCTGATACAATTAGACCGCCATTTTCCTGTTCCATCCAGCCGCCAAAATAATTGTTAGGCTTTGTTACATTTCCGCCGCCAGGAAGTGTTATAGGGTCTATATCTTTAAAAAGTTCTGTAGCTGGTGTTGTACCATTATATACACCGTCACCATAATCGTAGTAGATTCGGTATTGTCCGGCATCTATTTGTGATATAGATACTGTATAAATTTTTGTTGTTGTTCCGTCTTGGGCTGTAACTGTGTATTCAACAGGAGACGTAAAATCCTGTACTTCGCCGGAAGCTGGAGAAACGCTTGCTCCGGGTGAAACTTCGATAACCGGTTTAAGGCTGGCAAAATCTGCTGTCTGCTGATCGCCTTCATGGAAATAGACTATAACTGTTGAAACATCATTTACAGTTTGTGGACTTCCGTTTAAATCTGCTGTAAGCACAGGGTTGTCTGCCTGTGTAAATGCAAATGAGACCATATCAGCATTTGAAGATAACACTGGAGCTGGTGCTGTGGCAGTAGAACTGTTTCCTGAACTTTCTCCTCCTGCCGGACCTGCAGCAGCGCCGCCACCACCTCCGCCGCCACCGCCACCGCAAGAGGTCAAGCTTACAGAGATTAAGCTTACAATAGCGAATATAACAACAAAAAGTTTGAAAAAGTCATACATCCGTGTAGATTTCATAATGGTGTTCCTTCTTTGCAAAAGATATATCAAGATTGTCTGGTAAAACAGTATATTATCTTATGCTGAAGCTTATTCAGTATGATAATTCTTTTGGGCAACCTTGCCATTAATGCCTTGTATAATTGCATTATACATAAAAAACAGCAAAAAGTCTAAAAAAACTACAAATTCTCCAATTTAATTTACAAAAGTTTACAAAACTCTAAAATCTCTAATTTCAGTAACAGTGCAGACACTCAGTTTTGTATAATGAAAAAATTGCTTGTATTTTTAACAAAGTGACCTTAAAATAATATATTATGAATCTGCATGAAAATACTGATTTCGGGCGAAAAGTATTTTTTCTCAACACAACGTATGACTTCCAGCAGACGGTAGTGCCTGCCTTGTTTAACAAGGAATACGAAGTTTATACAATAAACGATTACCGCCGTGCCAAGGCGGTTCTCAAGAATTTTCCTGATTCGATTTGCTTTATCGATGTAGATGACGGATTAACGCCGAACGGCTGGTTTAATTTTATGGACAGCTTTGAGAACGATGAAATGCTGTCGACAATCTTTTTGGGAATTATTTCTTCGAGCTTAGGCTATGCCCAGAAAATGCATTTTCTTATGCAGTCTGTAGTTCCGGCAGGTTTTATCGGATTGAATCAGCCGCATGATGATTTAATTGAACAGATAAGAAGCATTCTTGATTTGAACGGCGCAAAAGGCAGACGGCGGTTTGTTCGTGCAGATTGTATTGATGATGCCCGTATCGGCATTTTCTTTGATTTTGGCGAAAAACGCTTTACTGCAAGGGTTAAAGACATAAGTTCAGCCGGTCTTTCATGCATTGTTTCTTTGAAGTATCAGCAATTCTTTAAGATAAATATGCTCATAAGGGAATTTTCCCTTATTATTGATAATGAAACTTATAAGTGCAGTGCAGCTGTTCTTAAGGCTTTTGCTTCTTCCAATGATAAGCTTACTGTTGTCATTGTATTTACGCAGGCGATAAGCTTTAATGTGCGCAAATCAATAAGAGAATACTTGCAGTCATTCCTTCAGGGTAGAATTACTAAAATGGCACATGATACTGTTCCTGATCCGAAAGACTACACGCTTTCTAATAACGGAACATATATTCTTGATGAGCCGGAAGAAGCTGAAGAAGTAAGCGAGGACTACCTTGCTGCTTACAATG
>CADBUT010000086.1 GCA_902797925.1 uncultured Spirochaetaceae bacterium | reverse complement strand
CGAGCTTTACAAGGTGATAGTCTTTTTCCTGTTTGTAGATGTGCCAGACAAAAGGCTTACCGCAAAGACACGCCCTGCTGAAAGAATCTTCGCCGCGTACAAACGAAAAATCCATAAGTGTAAGCAGCGCGTCCCATTGTTCCTGCTGAAGGTAGGGCAGTTTCTCAACCTGAAAAACCGCCCCACATTTTTGGCACGCGTCTAAGAACGGCTCTGTGCAGATGCCGCTTGCAATATAGACTTTGGGTTTCTTTGTGGCGTCAATGCCGTTCAGTCTGTTGCAGGCTTTTACCAGAAAATCAAAATTCCGCGGGTAAGAAAAGACCAGAATATTAAAATAGTCGTTTGAAACGCGCACCCCGGCGGCTTCAACTTTTTTTAGTGCGGCTTCCCTTGAGTTTTTAGCTTCCATAAAGTTTGCGTCAAGCACAAGACCTCCTGTTTTTTCTGTAAAGCCCGGCATGAATATGTGCTTTTTTACGTTTATAGAGCGTGTGCCTGATTTTATAAGATGAAACTCTTCCGCCCAGTCTTCCGCTGTCAGATATTCAACATCAAGGGATTGCACAGTCTTATCAAAGCTCGGCGCAAAGATTATGTCTTCAAGCCAGTCTGGCCGGCCGCATTGAAAGCATTCAAGCAGAAACACCGGCGGGTTCTGCGCAAATTCAGCTGTGCAAACCTCGGCATTGTTCCAGTCAAAAACCTGCCAGCCGCGGAAAGTCTGAAAGGGCAGAGCCGGGTTGATTCCGTCTGCCATTGCAGCAAAAGAGCCGAGGTTGCTCACCACAAGACGCAGCTTTATGTCCGGCGAAAGTTCCGAAAGAGAGCGGCACAATCTGAAAACAAAGCCGATGTCGCCATAATTGTCAACGACCTTGCAGAGAACAGTTAAATCCAACATAAGCTAGAAAATAACAGTCAAAAACCTCAAAGTCAACTATATGATGTTTTAGCAGGAATAAAAGAAACTTGAGATCGCGGAGCATGGTTCAAAACCGCGCTGATGTACAATATCTTGGCAGAAATCAGTTCCCCGCGTCCGTCGGACTGCTCGCATGGCAAGCCATGAGGCAGTCCGCGTCTACAAGTCACTGCTTTCTGCCAGTCTGTGCACCATCTTGCAAGTTTTGCGCCCTAAAAGATTTTGCTTTTCAAAATTTGGTTTGTGGTTTATAATTAAGTAATTTTTTACAAATTAAATAACAGATTTGTTAATTTCCAACAGCTAAAAAGTCAGTATTATTAAATCGTTAAAAAATTGATGTTTTGATTTTTGCATGAAGAACTCAAAGGAGAGTCGTTGAAGACAGACTGACATGGAGCATAATGCTGTTTTTCTGGATTTGATATTACAAAAGATGCCTGGTTATGTTCTGCTTTTTGAACTTAATCAGAAGCGTATGCCTGTATTTGACATTAACGATGATTTGCTCGAAAAACTCAATTACGACAGAAATTCGTTCTTTAAAGAATTCAGACGTTCAAGCTTATCGCTTTTTTCAGAAGAAACTCTGCCTTTAATAAAACCATGCTTTGCAAATGCATGCAAAGACAAAGACCCGCAGGATATTGAGATTCAGCTTAAAACAAAAGACGGCTTAAAAATCTGGTTCAGCTGCCGGCTTACACTGCTCAGAGATTTTCAGCCTGAACCGCTTGTTCTTGCTGTATGCGGGGATATCAGCTCAATAAAAGAAAAACAGGCAAAAGTAGATGCCCAGTCTTCGCTTATCTCAAAGACAAAAGTTGAGCTTATTCAGGAGCTGGAATACGAGCGTTTCTTAAAGCAGATTACCAACGAGTTCTACGAGCACATTTTTGAGGCAGATTTAACAAACAACAAGCTTTTAACGCACGGTTCGCTTCACGATTTCGGTATAAAACCCAATTCAGTTGACAATTATGATGCGTATCTGAAATTTCTTGTGCAGAACACGATTGTGCCGAAGTCAAGAAAAGAGTGCCTTAAGACATATTCGCGCGAGCACCTTATTCAAGAATACAAAAACGGAAAATCGCAGCTTTCGCTTCAATGTCTTGCTTCAGATCAGAGCGGCAAAAACACGTTCTGGCTTGAAATAAACAGCCGCGTTTTCTTGAACCCGGCGACAGATACTTTGCGGTGCATTATTTACTGCCGCAACATCGATGAGGCAAAGCGCCACGAAATCGGACTGCTTGAAAAAGCGCAGCAGGACTCGCTTACAATGCTTTTTAACAAGCGCACTGTTGAAACGCTGATTGACGAGCTTTTTGTGTCTTCGCCGAAAAACGCAAAACACGCGCTTATAATGCTTGACCTTGACAACTTTAAAAAGGTAAATGACTCGCTCGGCCATGTTTTCGGCGACAAAGTGCTTGTCGAATTCAGCCAGGAAATGCGCAAGGCGTTCCGCGAGGACGACATTATCGGAAGAATCGGCGGCGATGAGTTTGTCATTCTTGTTAAGAATTACGGCAGTATAGACACGCTGCAAAACCGTGTAAAACAGCTTTGTGCCCGGCTTGTAAAATCATACGACAGTTATCTTGAAAAATATTCGGTTTCGGCAAGTATTGGTGTTGCGCTTTTTCCAGATGACGCCAAAAATTACAAAGAATTACAGAAAAAAGCCGATAACGCACTTTATTTTTCAAAAGGACACGGCAAGAATACTTACACGTTCTTTAAGAAAGAGCTTTCCTACGACAATTCGTATATTTTCCATGAGAGAGACATTGACGCACTTATAAATTCGTCTACAGACGGAATCGGTAAATACGCTTTTGATGAGAATCTTTCGATTTTGTACTATAACAGCAGACTGCTTGAGCTTTTCGGTTATGATGACAGAGGCTTGTCGCAGGAACAGCTTACAAACACTCTGCAGAATGTCTACATAGATGACAGAGTTGAGCTGCTAAATGTTTTACGCGGTGCGTTGTCGCACAAAAGCATTTTCTCTCATACTTACAGAATTGTTCACCAGCATGACGGACATCTGGTTCATGTACGCGTCAAAGGCATGTACACAGAAGAGCTGCACAACAATAAGTATCCGGTTTTTTACCTTCTGTATACCGATGTTTCAGACCTTGCAAGGCAGAACGAAATTATTGCCATGCAGCAGAAAGAAATGGCCATCGTCAATGATATGACAATTGACCTTATTTATGAATATGACATTGCTTCGGGCAAATTCTCAATGCTAGGCAACGATGAAGCTGATTTGACAAAGGGCATTATCCCGGATACAAGTGTATTCAGCCATTATGTGCATCCGGACGGTTTGCGCGAGTCAAACAAGAAGCTTGTTTTTGATTTATTCGATTTGCCTCAGGATACGTTTGTTAAAGAGCTTGTTCTGCGGCATAACGAGCGCGGCGATGTTCCGGTTGTTGTTTACGGAAAGCATATTGCCGGTAAAGACGGAAAAGACGAAAAAATTGTCGGAAAAATTGCAAGCCGCGAAGCTGAAGTTAAGGCAAAACAGGAGCTTGAAGTTACCAAGCGCATTATGGCAAGTCTTAACACAATCGCCACGCTGCTTATATCTTCTGAACTCGGCACTTTTGACGAGCGGCTTGTAAAAGTGCTTGCCGTTATTGCGTCTTCGCTTAATCTTGATTCTGTTGCAATATGGCGTATTGATACCAACGACAAAGACGAAGTGTACTCAACCTGCCTTTATTCCTGGGCTGTTGCAGGCATGCCTGGTCATAATCATATCAGAGAAAAAAGCGACATTACTAAAGAAGAAGCTGACCGCTGGTATGACACAATGAAGAAGAACCGCTCGTTTATGACAAGCATTCCTAAAGTTACAAATGAAAAGGATAAGCAGGCTTTACAGCGGTACGACTTTTTCTCTATTTATATGCTTCCGATTCATATCGACGGCTCTTTATGGGGATATTTTGAACTCGGCGACGCAACGCAGGAGCTTAATTTCTCTGAACAGCAGGCAGGACTTTTAAAAATGAATGCCCAGCTTATAAGCCTGAGCATTCAGG
>CADBUT010000085.1 GCA_902797925.1 uncultured Spirochaetaceae bacterium | reverse complement strand
CCTTTGTCTAAAAACAGGCAGTGGCGCACTTCGGTGTGCTCGTCTGAAAGTGAATTTGTGCTTTTGAATGAGCGTGTTGTGCTCATTTCTGAAGGTTTTGCTTTTGGGCGCAGCGCGAATTTGATGTAGAGTTCCGTTCCTTTTTGCGGAACGGCGATGCATTCAAAAGCGTCTGGGATGAGAAAAGACACCTTCATTGTTTCAAGGCTGTTCTGAAGGTGCCTGAAATTTGTGCCGAAGCTGATGATTTCAGTGAAGCCAGATGCTGCGGCAAAGCACAGCAAAAGGCATGTTGCGGTTATTTTCTTTAAGCTGCTGGCAAATTTACCAGAAAAGCGTGTCTTCATCATCGTCGTTTGAGCTGCTTGAAAGGCGCGGTTTTGTCGCGCTGAAGCGGAACGAATGATAGACGTAAATAAAGTTGTCAGCCGGTTCAGTAAAAACTGTTTCGTCGTCCGTCAAGATTGTGCGCATTACAATGCCCTGGCTCTCTTTGCAGAAAAACTCAATGAGCATGTACTTGTAGCCTTTTGCGTAAGAAGACGGCGGATCAACTACAAAGCATGTGTGCCCGAAATCTGCGCTGAATTCTTCGTCAACGTCTTCGTTCTTAAAAGCAACAAAGTCAGAAGATTTCAAGTCTTTGCCGCTTACTTTTGAAGCATATTCCTGAATAACTTTTGCATATTCCATTTTGCGGCTGTTGTCTTTTGAGCCGGTGTCTTTAAAAAGCGTAAAACGCTCTTCGTAAAGGCCGTTGTCAATTGTAAAAGCCTGAGTTACAGGCACACCGCCTGCACGGCGCAGCTTTGAAATTTTCATTGAATCATACATAATGTATGTCACGTCAAATTCATCAGCCGAAGTAACCGGCTCGTAATGAGATGAGAATGTTTCAATTTCTGCAAATGCACAGAAAGAAATAGCTGCAAGCAAAATATAAGACAAGATTTTCTTCATTTTAATATTCCTTTGATAAACCAATAGTACAACAATTATCGGCGTGAAAAGGAAATCTATTCAGCGTTATAGTCAATCAGCGTCTTTACAGGCACAGGGTCAAGCACTTTCTGATAGTTCAAGAAAGGCAAGCCGACAATGCCGAAAAAGCCGATGACGTTAGCGCCGCCCTGCTCAAGCACGTTCTGCGTAGCTTTAAGCGTGCCGCCTGTGGCAATCAAATCGTCGATTACAAGAACGCGCTGACCGCGCTGAACGTCTGCCTTGTGCACTTCTATTTCAGCAAAGCCGTATTCGAGCGCATATTTGCAAGAATATGTGTCGCCCGGCAGCTTGCCCTTTTTGCGCACAAGAATCAGCGGAATGCCGAGCCTTTCTGCGAGCGGTGCCGCAAAAATAAAGCCGCGCGACTCAACGGCGGCGAGCGCATCAAGCTCAAGCCCCTTGTAGAGCTTAACCATCATGTCGATGCAGTATTTAAAAGCTTTCGGATTTACCAGAATTCCGGTAATATCATAGAAAAGAATGCCAGGTTTCGGAAAATCTGGCACTTTGCGTATTACTTCGTCAAGTGAAAAATCGTTACTCATGTGTCTATTGTATTCCTTCAATTAAAGTTTTGCAATCTTATTTTGATTCGTGTGTGCCGCGCTACTTTGTCTGACGGAGCAGGCCGCGCTTAAAAGCCGGAATGCGCGGGCTTGCGGTTGTTGTCCACGGGCTTGTTTCGCCGCGCTGCAAATAATGGTAGGCAACGCCCGCAATCATTGCACCGTTGTCTGTGCAGAGCTTTAGCGGCGGAAAAACGCACTTGATTTCGGTGTGTTCCGCAAGCATTGAGCGCAGCCGTGAATTTGCTGCAACGCCGCCGCCTGCAACAACTGTTTTAAGCCCGGTGTCTTCAACAGCCTTAAAAAGCCTTGAAAGCAGAATCTTGACGGCCGTTTCTTGAAAGGCGGCCGCAATGTTTTCGTTCGTTTTTGGGTAGCCTTCAACCCAGAACTGGTCAAGCTGATTTATTACGGCTGTCTTCAAGCCCGAATATGAAACATCGTAGCGGTGGTCTTCGCCTTTAAGCAGCGGCAGCGGAAATTTTGCGGCGTTGCTGTCGCCGTTCTGCGCAAGCTTGTCGATTATTACGCCGCCCGGATAGCCGAGGCCGTAAAACTTGGCAACCTTGTCAAAAGCTTCGCCAACGGCGTCGTCTATTGTCGTGCCGAGCACTTCTATATCGTCAAAGTCGTTTACGCGGCAGATTATGCTGTGGCCGCCCGAAACGAGAAGCCCCAAATAGGGGTAGCTTATGTCATTTGCAAGATGCGCGGCGTACATGTGGCCGAGCATGTGGTTTACTGCGATGAACGGTTTGTGCGTTGCCCAAGCCAAAGTCTTGCCGAAGGTCAGCCCGACGAGCAGCGCACCCATAAGGCCGGGGCGGTTTGTGGCGGCAATTGCGTCAATGTCGTCAAGTGAAAGGTCAGCTTCTTTTAATGCTTCTTTGACAACAGGCATAATCCATTCTGCGTGCTTGCGGCTTGCAATTTCCGGCACAACGCCGTTATAAATCTGATGAAATGGAATTTGCGTGGCGATTACGTTGCTTATAATTTTTCTGCCGTCTTCAACAATGGCGCAAGCTGTTTCGTCGCAAGAAGATTCAATACCTAAGATTTTCAAATTACACCGTCCTGTCTTTTTGTTATACAATGTTTTGGGGTTTATG
>CADBUT010000084.1 GCA_902797925.1 uncultured Spirochaetaceae bacterium | reverse complement strand
GAAAAGCGCAAGGCTGTCGGCGAGACATTCATCACTGTTAGAAACGAAGTTGTCGAGAAGCAGCACCTCAACCCTGAAGAATGGCTGCTCGGTCAAGGTACGCTCTATCCGGATATTATCGAATCGGGCGGCACGAAAAACTCGCACGTTATCAAGACGCACCACAACCGCGTAGACGGCATTCAGGCTTTGATTGCGAAAGGGCTTATCATCGAACCGCTCAAAGATTTGTACAAAGACGAAGTGCGCAACATTGGCCGCAAAATCGGGCTTGAAGAAGTGCTCGTCGCACGCCACCCCTTCCCTGGGCCAGGTCTTTCAATCAACGTATTGTGCAACGACGGCAAATCTTGGAGCAAAAAAGACGATGAAGACTTTGCAGCCGCCCAAAAAGAGCTTGACAACGTTAAGATTGACATGTTCTGCCCAGACTGCACAAGCTCGCTCAAAAGAAGCGTGCTTCCTGTGCGCTCAGTCGGTGTGCAAGGCGATTTCAGAACATACCGCTTTCCAGCGCTTCTTACGTTCAAAGACGAAGGCGAAGGCTTTTATCATTTTCCGCATAAAAGAGAAAAAGTTGAAGCATGTTCTTCTGCAATTACGAATTCAGCTTCATTCATCAACAGAACTTGCATAAAGCTTTATCAGAAACCGCAGCTTAAAGACGGAGACTTGAAGCTTCAAGAAGGCTACTGCGACAAATCAAGGCTCGACCAGCTCCGCGAAGTTGACGCAATCGTTTTGGAAGAACTTCACAATTCAGGCTGGTACGAAAAAGTTTTCCAGCATCTTACAATTGATTTGCCATACGCAAGCAAAAAAGAAAACGCAACCTTTGTGCTGCGCCCGGTAATTTCAGAAGACGTTATGACTGCGCGTTTTGCGATGATTGACAAAGAAGTTATGGAAAAAATCGTGCACAGAATTGCGGCACTTCCGTTTGTAGACGCGCTCTATTTTGACGCAACAAACAAGCCGCCCGCAACTTTCGGCTGGGAGTAAACCACAAAACTGAGCCTAGCGCATAACAAGATTGACGGCTAGGCCAGTTGCAAGCGCAAAAATGATGACGAACGCAATATAAAGAGCAAAATGCTTTGCGCCAAGTGCAATTTTGAGCGCGCCTAAGTTCGTTATTTTTGTAGCGGGTCCGGTAATCATAAAAGCTGCAGCACTTCCGGCGCTCATTCCGGCTGAAAGCCATTGAATAATCAGCGGAATTGTGCCGCCGCCGCAAACATAAAGCGGAACGCCGATTGTTGCCGCCATAAGAAGTGCAAAACCTTCGTGCTCTTTTCCGAAAAGCTTTGACATTGATTCAGCCGGAACATAACGCTGAAACAAGACAGAAAGAGCAATGCCGAGCAAAAACCATAAGCCGGTTGCCTTTATGTTGCGGAAGATATTTTTCAAAAGCCTTAGCAGAACATTCTTTTCTGTATCATGATTCGGCGGTTCGTCAAATGAAGAAAAGTCAAAATAAGAACCGCCGTTTTCTTTGCTGAAAAACAGACGCACTAAAAGCCCTGCGATAACGCCGCAAGCAAAACTTGAAAGAATCCGCACAACCAAAAGGGGCATTCCTAACGCCGTGCTGTAAACAATGAGCTGCGGGTTCAAAAGAATGGAACTCATCATGAACGCTGCAAGAAAATCATCTTTCAAGCCCTTGCGCGAAAAAGCCGCGCAAATCGGGATTGTGCCATACATGCAAAGCGGCGAAGCAATGCCTAGCGCGCTTGCAAAAAACAAAGCGATTATGCCCGGAATCCGGTTTGCAATTTTTTCAGCCGCATTGTGAATCCAGCCTTTGGCAAACACGCTCACGCATGAGCCGATTATAATTCCGGCCACCCAGTAGACAAAAATCTGCCTGAACTGCAAATCAAAGTAATACCAAAGATATACAGCTTCTCGGCTTAGGATTTCCCCCATTTATTTGATTTCCACCAGGCGATAATATCTGTTTCCGAGCTTGATTTCTTCAGCATAGTCCAGCGTGTGCAAGCCCTGCTTGCTTTCAATCCGGCTGATGAGTGAACCAGAATCTGGTGCGCTATACACCAAATCAATGCTTGCCTGGTCAATCGCAAGCGGGTCAAGCGAAGCGAGTATTCCTATATCGTGCATATCAGGCTCTGCCGGGTTGCCGTCGCAGTCGCAATCAACAGAAAGTCTGTTAAGCACATTGATGAATGCGATATTTTTGCCGCCGTTCATATAAAGGCACACGCCCTTTGCGGCTTCTGCCATTGCTTCAAGAAACGGAATCTGGCTGCCCCAGATTGAGCCTTTAGTTTTTTTGCCGCCCGAATGGATATAGACTTTGCCGCTTTCAGCAGTGCTCTGCCCGCTTCCGAAACCGATTGAAAGGTTCTTGATTGCGCCGCCAAAGCCCGCCATTGCATG
>CADBUT010000083.1 GCA_902797925.1 uncultured Spirochaetaceae bacterium | reverse complement strand
ACTTTTTGAGCGGCGGTTTCTGCGTCAGAAAATTCTTCATCAAATTCATAAGATTTTGTCTCAAAAGGAATGTTTTTCTGTTCCAAAATGCGGATTGCGTTCGTTTTCATGAGTCTTGCTTCTTTATTCCTTTTAAGATGCGCTTCCGGTTGTACATTTTTTTGTCTGCGCGCTCAAAAATGTTGCTGAAATTAATGTCATGCTCCGGATCGAATTCTTCCATTCCGCATGAGATAACTTCTCTGCCGTTGTGGAGATTTTCTTCCATTTGAAGGTTAAAAGTTTCAATCAGAGTCTCTCGGTTTTTAAAGTCCTCGCCCTCAAGAAGCGCAACAAATTCGTCGCCGCCAATTCTAAAAACCGGGCTGTGCTGAAACTGCCGGCAGATAATACAGCATGAATCTTTAATATACTTATCGCCGGCGTCATGCCCCTGCGTGTCGTTTATAGTTTTAAGATTATTCAAATCAAAAACAGCAATAGCAAATTCTTTGAGTTCACCCGTAGAGATGCGTTCGTCAATTTTAAGCTTTGTTTCTATGTAAGCGTATTTGCTTTTTACGCCGGTAAGAATATCAGTGTAAACAAGCTGACGTGTAGAACCAAGTTCCATTTTTTGAGTTTTATCTCTTGAAATAAGCTCTTCAAGTTCTTCGCGGTAATCTTCTTTCTGGCGCTCAAGAATAAATGTGTGGACTATGCATGTTCCCAAAAGATATCCGATTGAATAAAGCGGAAGCAGCGGATACACCGTCTGTAAAATAATAAGCAGGCTCATAACTATGCCAAATACACCGATTGTAAGATGCCGGTGTCTGATTTTTTTATCTGTGTGTGATGAAAAGATTAAAATGTACAAAGATGTAACAAGAAACAGCAGAATCTGAATAAGCAGTGCAATATATCTTATAGTACACGCATGGTAGATTCCGTCTTTGTCAAAATAAAATTTAATAGGAATAAAAAAGTTGACTGCAAGCGTGATAATGTCAAAAAACATGTAAACCCATCCGGCATAATAGAGCGCATGGGTGAATGTATTGTTCTCATTCAGATAAGCTATAACAGCCTGAGTCCACAAAAAGACAGCCGCTGCCATTGCAATATAATACACAACTGTATCTGCATAAACTGCGGCTATAAGCTTTGCTTCGTATAAAATACCCCAAAAAATATCGCTTATAAAATATACAGCTACAACAAGCAGAAATCTTCGGTAAGCTATATAAGCAGCACGTTTTGTTTTGGTTCTAATGATATCGTAATTGATTATTAAAAGTATAAGTAATGCTAAGATAGCAACAATCGAATACTCCATATATATATAATAAAATGATTTTGCTATTCCGCCAACAAAAAAATAGGAATAATAACATCACAATCATCTGAAATTACAAGTTTGTGTTTCTTGAAATTTCCAGGTACGCTTTTCCCGTTATAATTTGAAAAACCGAACGGTTCTTTGGGAATTCCGACTAGGTTTGTATCCAATTGCCCGTTGTTGTTTATGTCGTGATACACGCAAAACGCATATTCTCCGGGTGCAAGATTCAGTGTGCACAAAACAGACGGAACTTCTGGAGAAAGCTTCAGTGTTTCAAGCGGAATTTTCCTGCTGAAACTTTTGTCGCTGTCGTGAATGCTCATTATGATTGTCCCGTCTGCTGTCTTTATGTTTGTAATGCTGACGCTGACTTTGCAGGTTTCAGAATTATTGGAATTTGCCTGTGATTCTGCAAAACATAAAGCGCTCAAAAACATAATTGATGCAATAGCTGCTGTAAAATGAAGTTTTCTCATAGAAGGTTCTCCTGCGCTAATTACAAGCTTTTTTGGTAAATGTCAAAGCGGCACTGTTCAAGAACTTTTTTACCCAAAAGTGTTATTGCACGTTCCGGGCATGCATTGACACAGCGGTAACAGATTGTGCATTTTCCGGCTGAAAAAACAGGCTTTCCGTCTTTTATGGTGATTGATTTCGTCGGGCAGATTGAGGCGCATTTTCCGCAGGTCTTGCACAAGTCCTGGTGAATGTTCAGCCTTGTTGCAAGTTTTTTTGCTGTAGGAATAAACCAAAGCCGCTGCCCGAAAAGCCCTGCGAGTCTGTTCCAGAAGAAAAGACCGTCCTTGGGATATTTTCCGTCTTTTATGGCTGCTGCAGTCAGGCCAATTTTTTGCTCTGCTGACTTTATGATTGCGGTGTTTTCGTCAAGCGGCTTTTTGAGCATTTTAACATCACCGATGACATCGGGCATTCTAAGATGAAGCCCGCCAAGAATTTGCGCGCCCTGTTTTTTTAAAAGTCTTGCACCAAGCCCCGCTCCGTCACCGCTGAAAAGTCCCATAGTTACAATAATAAAGACCTTTTTGCCGCAAAAAAGTTTACCGTTCTGTAATATAAATTCTTTTACAATACTTGGAATATTGCTGTAATGTGTCGGGTAACCCAGTGCAATTTCGCTTTCGGTTTTTAAAAGCTCAAGAGCTTCGGGGTTTTCAATAGAAACTGCTCTGCCGCCAGTTGCTTTTGTAAAAGTATCCATACAATGTTTTGTGTT
>CADBUT010000082.1 GCA_902797925.1 uncultured Spirochaetaceae bacterium | reverse complement strand
CAAAATATGTTTGTGATATGTATAAAGTGATTTATGAAACAATAATGGAAGAGGTATTGAAAAAATAAAATGAAATTCAATGTGGTTTGCAAAATAGATGTAAAATAGCCAACAATGCTTGTATTAAGAAATAATTAAAAAGGGGGAATTGCTATGACTAGAGATGAATTTGAATCGAAACGTGCAGAAAATCTTGAAAGATTGCAAAGAATAGAGGAAAGAGAGAAAAATTATAACAAAGAAAATGCGAATGGATTTGACAAAGTATGTCATTTTTTAAATGTTTTTGCTGGTGTTCTAGGGAAATCTTTTGAAAACTACATGAAAAAGATGGAAAAAGATTTATGAGATGTCGATATTGTGGAGAAAATCTTCGAAGTATAAATCAAAAATTGCTTTCTGTTCGTGGTGAAAAATGCAATGGAAGTTCTGATGGTAAACACATAGCTGTTTCAGAAGATATGCTATGTGTTTATTGTGGTAATTCTTGTAGAAGCATGAATGGTAAATTGTTCACAAAATATGGAGAAAAATGTCCAGCTTCTCCATTTGGAAGACATTGTTTGCAATGATATCTTGAATAGACTCAAAAGCCCCGAACCATGGCCGGGCTTTTATAATTTCAACAGAACCGTGATAAACAATCATATTCTAATCCCGTGTACAGAGAGATACTCTTCAATATCGCTCAAAATGAAATTTGCTTCCTTTTTGCATTTTGAGCAAAATATAAAATGAGTTTTGGGTGCTTTTCGTTCTGAAACTTCTTAAAACAAACGCAAATTGATAGGGCAGAGGGTTTCACGACTGTTTTTGTTGGGCTATAATGTAGCCATGAATCAGTTTGTTTTAGAGCTTATCGGTTATATCGGCTCGGCTTTTGTGTTGATTTCGTTCTTGATGGCTACAGTCATCAAGCTGAGAATCGTAAATTCTATCGGGTCTGTATTCTGCATTTTGTACGGCGTGCTGATTCATGCTTACCCGACCGTGGTGATGAACGCCTGCCTTCTTTTGATAAACTGCTATTATTTGGTCAAGCTTTTCAGGCACAGCGAAAAATTCAGTGTGGTAAAGTCTTCTTATAAAGAAGGCGCTGCACAGTTCTTTATCAACAATAATATGGAAGATATAAAGCTTTTCTTTCCAGATTTTCCGCAAGTAATTGAAAAAGCTGATTTTGTGCGCCTTATTTTCTGCCAGAATCAGATTGTCGGCCTGTTTGCGGCTGTTCAGGCTGAAAGCGGCAAGCTCTGCGTGCTTCTCGATTATACTGTGAAGCAATACCGCGATTATGCCGTCGGCTATCATCTTTTTGGCGCGCTCAAAGAAGAAGGCTTCAGCAGGTTTGAATTCCGGCAAAAAGCCAACAACCATGCAAAATACTTGAACAAGATGGGCTTTAAGAACGAGGGCGGCGTCTTTATAAAAGAACTTTAAGCTAAAAGCAGAAAATAAATATATGTAAATTATCTTGAATTATTACAAGCAGCTAAAGATATTTTATTTTAGAGATGTAACCTTTGAATTGAAATTTAGAAAGGAGAGTGACAATTATGTTTATGCTGAATAAAAAGTTCATATTATCATTCATCTGCTTATTAACAAGCCTGTTTGTATACGCAGACTTAAACAAGTTAGATTTAATTGATAATTTATATGCACATGAAGATTTTTATATCAATAAAAATGGAAAACAAACCAGATATAGAATTCAAATGCACTTTCCGCGCTATTCGTATTATGTGGATTCAAAATCATGTAAGTATGTTGAATGTTTCCCGAATTATGAAATGGGAATTACTTTTATGCAAGTAAATAAATTTCCAATTATTGATTTTGAAAACGGTAATGAAAAGAACTATATATCTGTTATGGGCAATGTACTATATATTTTTCCTGATATTATAATGAAAAGTGAAAATCTTAAGGATGTTTTTTCAATACAAGGAACAACAAGAGAAGGCGGCTTCGTTTGTAATTGTTTTGTATCATATTGGGAGATATACGAGAGAGGATTGTTATTGGATATTATTTATGAAGACCGTCTAGTAAGAGTTTGTCTTGAACTAATAGACGGCAAATATTATGAAGCAGGAAATGTTGATAACTTCGGTGTTTTACGACAGAAATATTCAGCTTCAGATTTCTTTTATGATTATTTTACAGGAACTTTTCGCTATAAGTTCACTTATGACGGTTGCTGCATATACAAGCTCAAAGGTTCAAAAATAATAAGCGAACTTGTAGACGAAATCACTTTTTATAATCCTACGGATACAGGTATAGAATTCATAACTCCCTATGGGTGCGGATTCTTTGATTTTGAAACAGAATCCGTATCATTAGTTTCAAAAGAAAAATATCTTGGCAAAGAATTTACTTATGTGTTTCTTCTTGACGACCGTGATTTCAAAGGTGGAAAAGCCCGTAAAATCATAACAGAAGCAGATTTAAATCCGCCTGATATAAAAGTTATATTAGAAGATAAGGATATACGCAAATAACTGCCGGTAGCCAAAGTATAATCTTGTACAAAAACCGACGCTTTTCGCTGGTTAGACTTTAATCATGAAAAAAGCTTATGCGAAAAGAGTTTTTCTGAAAAATTTCAAATTTCTTTAATAAACCTATTGACATAGTAGGTATTACGATTTAATATGAATACATAACCTACGATGTTAGTAGGTAACAATCATTCTGAGATTAATATTAAAATCTATTTTGAAAAGCTTGTTCGTGAAAATTTTAGAAACGGAGTCATGTGCCTTTGTTGCCGCTGTTAATTCATTTTATATACCACATACAACAAAATTTAAGACAATAGAGAGGAATAATTATGTCAAATCAGAAATATCATTTTGAAACATTGCAGCTCCATGTAGGGCAGGAAAAGGCCGACCCGGCAACAGATTCACGCGCCGTGCCGATTTATCAGACAGCGGCTTATGTATTTCACAACGCCGCACACGCAGCCGCCCGCTTTGGCTTGAGCGATGCCGGCAACATCTACGGCCGCCTTACAAACTCAACGCAGGGCGTTTTTGAAGACAGAGTTGCAGCACTTGAAGGCGGCGTCGCCGGCCTTGCAGTTGCGTCTGGCGCGGCTGCAATAACTTACACGTTTCAGAACCTCGCCAAAGCAGGCGACCACATCGTAAGCGCAAAGACAATCTACGGTGGCACATACAACCTGCTTGCACACACGCTCGCAGAATTCGGCGTAGACACATCTTTTGTTGACGGCAGCGATCCGGCCAATTTTGAAAAGGCGATTCAGCGCAACACAAAGGCGATTTTCATTGAAACGCTCGGTAACCCGAATTCAAACATTCTTGATTTTGATGAAATCGCAAAGATTGCGCACAAACATCAGATTCCGCTTGTTGTAGACAACACATTCGGCACGCCGTATCTGTTCCGCCCGCTTGAGCACGGCGCAAACATTGTCGTTCATTCAGCCACCAAATTTTTGGGCGGTCACGGCACAACGCTCGGCGGCGTAATCGTAGACGGTGGCAATTTCGACTGGAAGGCAAGCGGCAAGTATCCGCTTTTAAGCGACGGCGACCCAAGCTATCACGGCGTAAAATTCACAGAAGCTGTCGGTGCAGCCGCATTCGTTACACGCATCCGCGCCGTAATTTTACGCGACACCGGCGCAACGCTCAGCCCGTTCAATGCGTTCATTCTTTTGCAGGGCTTGGAAACTTTGAGCCTTCGCGTTGAGCGCCATGTAGAAAACGCTCTCAAGGTTGTTGAATTCTTGAAAAATCATCCGCTCGTAGAAAAGGTGAACCATCCGGCGCTCGAAAATCATCCGGAGCATAAGCTTTATAAGAAGTACTTCCCGAACGGCGCAGGTTCAATCTTTACGTTTGAAATCAAAGGCGGAAAAGATGCAGCTTGGAAGTTCATCGACAACCTTAAGATTTTCAGTCTGCTCGCCAATGTTGCAGACGTAAAGTCGCTTGTTATTCATCCGGCAACTACGACGCACAGCCAGCTTTCAGATGCAGAGCTTGCAGACCAGGGCATCAGCCAGAGCACAATAAGATTGAGCATCGGCACAGAGCATATCGACGACATCATCGCCGACTTGAAACAGGCTTTGGACGCAGCGGCAAAATAAAAATAAATTGGTACTCATTAAGCAGGGCATTGCTTAAAAAAGAAGCCCTGCAATGCATAAAAAGCCCCGGAACTTTTGACCCTCCAGATAAAGTCCGGGGTTTTTGCGTTTCGGGTGCGCACAAGCTTATTCTACAGAAAAGGCTTAATCTGGCGCACCGCTGCAAGTTTTGCGCAGAGCACAAAACTTGAAAGACAATGCACATGTACTTCGCCACCCGAAAGCATGAGTACAAAAGCTTCCAAAATGGGGTTTTGTACACAAGCTTTCGGTTTTGCTTTTTGTACACGGCTATTACTAGTTTTCGCTTTTTGAATCAGCTTTATCTATGAAATTAGCTTTTTCGAGCAAAACGCTCAGATTGCGCTTCGGCGCAATCTGGTAACTGTTGAACAAGGACGAAAGGCGAAAACTAGCAGGGTTTGCCAAAGCTGCTTATTTTGTGGCTAAAGCCCAATCGCAAACCCGGTTTTCGCCGATTGAGCTATATTTGTAGATTAATCGGCTGCGAAAAGAAAAATGCACAATGCAGCTCTTTTATGCTATAATCAATGTAGTTTTGCTAAACCATTTGATAAATCATAAAAGAGGAGGTGTTTTATGGTTTCTGTAAACGGTTATTTTGACGGCACTGCTTGTATTGCCACTGACACCTCGCAGTTCCGCCCAAATCAGCGGCTTGTAATTACTGCTCTTGATGAAGACTATAAAGCTCAGCCAGAACTGGAAGAAAAGAAACTGGCACTCGAAGAAATGAAAAAATTTTTCGGCAGCCTAACGCACGAAGAAGCGGAGGATATACGCAATCACCGTGTAAACTTCAAGGAGCGGTTCTGATGCTGTATATGCTTGATACGAATATTATCAGCTATTTTGCAGAAGGCAATCAGAATGTCATTTCAAATCTTGAAAAATGTATGCTTGCAGGAAATTCGATAGGAATTTCTGTTGTTGCTTATTACGAAGTTGAGCGCGGATTAAAATATATAAATGCAGTTCACAAGCTAAATGATTTTCATCAATTTGTTTCTCAATGCAAGATATTGCCTATAACGGTTGCTGAAATGCAATTTGCTTCTCAAATTTATGCAAATTTGCGACGTGACGGCAAGCTTATCGAAGATGCGGATATTTTTATCGGTACAAGTGCGCTTGTTAATAATGCGATTCTGGTGACAAATAATGAAGAGCATTTCAGCCGCATTGCCGGTCTAAAAATCGAAAACTGGACTAAATAACATATTTATAGACGTTCGTTGTCACACAATTCAATTCGTTCGTTTCCTATTAATCAATTGGACAAAATTCAGAAAATCTATTAAACTGCTAGGTAAGTAAGGAAATAGATTATGATAGTTTCGACAAAAGGACGCTACGCCCTGCGCGTTATGATTGATCTTGCAGAGCATACAGATGATGAACGGATTCCGCTTAAAGAAATTGCTATCCGGCAGGATATTTCTCAAAAATATATAGAAGCTATCATGACGCTGCTTTCAAAGCATAATCTGGTTGACGGCGTTCACGGCAAGGGCGGCGGCTACAAGCTTAGCCGCAAGCCGGAAGACTATAAAATAAGCGACATTCTCAAAGTAACAGAAGGAACGCTTGCGCCTGTCGCTTGTCTTGAATGTGGCGCAGAACCTTGCCCAAAAAAAGAGGTCTGCCGTACCCTGCCTATGTGGCAAAAGCTTGACACCATGATTAACGGCTTTTTTGACGGCATTACGCTTGCAGATTTGTGCAAAAAATAGCAATTTTTTGGCTTTTATGTTAAGTGGATTCCGAATTAGGTTCGGAATGACATTAAAGCGCTTCTTGATAATTAGATAAATAAGTGATATTTTCTAGAAAATAACGAATATTTTAGTAACCGGTGCTGCTCTGCGCCACGTACGCAAGAAGCAGTTAAAAGGGAAACAGGTGTAAGTCCTGTGCGATCTCGTCACTGTAATAAGGGAGCATTTGCCTTTATAAAATGTCACTGAGCTTTTATGCTTGGGAAGGCGCGGCAAATGTGTTGAGCTTAAAGTCAGGAAACCTGCCGGTTATAATAGTACCGGGGCTGTTTGAAAGGACTTGTCATGCTGAATTTAGTTCAGCATCTGCTATGAGATTCCGAACCAAGTTCGGAATGACGTTGCTAGAGAAATTTGCCAAACAATCCCAGATCACGAGTAATTGGTCGTACTGATAAAAGCGCATTTACGGGCGTATTTTAAACTTTGACTAATTGCTCTGCTCTGCCGTTTTGGCAGGTCAGGGCTTTTTTGTTTTTAGGAGAACTTGAAATGAAACATTTATTGAAGTTGCTTGCACTTCCAACGATGGTCTTGCTGCTTGCAGGTTGCAGCAGCAAAGAAAAAGATAAAGCAAAGGCAGATGAAGTTGCCGCATTAATCGATGCGATTTATGTGCAGAACTGGACACCTGAAACAGATGCGCAGTGCGCCGCCGCCAAAAAAGCTTGGGACGCGCTTACAAAAGCACAGAAAGAGCTTGTTGAAGGCGAAAACGCCGACCCTGACTATTTCGGGCGCGACACAGGCGATGCATCTAAAGATAACCCGCTCAATCAAGATGGAATCGGCGAAAACGAGATTCTCGTCGTAAGCTTCGGTACATCTTTTAATGACAGCAGAACAAACGATATCGGCGGCGTGGAAATAGCCATTCAAAAAACCAACCCTGACTGGGCTGTGCGCCGCGCTTTCACAGCGCAGATTATCATCAACCACATTCAGGCACGTGACAACGAGAAAATCGACAATATGGAACAAGCTTTGCAGCGCGCTGTTGCAAACGGCGTAAAGAACCTCGTCGTTCAGCCGACGCACCTTATGCACGGCGCAGAATACGACGAGCTTGTTTCTGTATTGGACGGCTATAAAGACAAGTTTGAGTCTGTTGCAGTTGCAGAGCCGCTTCTCGGCAAGGTGGGCAGCAACGCTTCTGTGATTAACGACGACAAAAAAGCTGTTGCAGTTGCCGTAACGGCCGAAGCTGCAAAAACCGCGGGCTTTGCTTCGCTTGAAGCGGCAGAAAAAGACGGCACGGCGTTTGTCTTTATGGGGCACGGAACTTCACATTCGGCAAAAATCAGCTACAGCCAGATGGCTTCTCAAATGGAAAAGCTCGGCTACAAGAATGTGTTTATCGGAACAGTTGAGGGCGAGCCGGAAGAAACAGCTTGTGAAAACGTGATTGAAGCTGTAAAAGAGGCTGGCTACAAAAAAGTTGTGCTCCGCCCGCTTATGGTTGTTGCCGGAGACCACGCAAACAACGACATGGCTGGTGACGAAGAAGATTCTTGGAAGAGCATGTTCAAAGCTTCTGGCAATTTCGACAAAATCGATTGCCAGATTGCAGGACTCGGCAGCATCGGCGCAGTTCAGCAGATGTATGTTGACCACACGGCCGCTGCAATTGATTCGCTTAAAAAAAAACTGAATTAGCGGACGGCGTTTACGAAGCCTTATTCAAAACAGACAGCTCGATGTTCCGTGTAAACGAAGCTGATAACGGCATGGGCGTTCTTACCGTGAAAAACGGCAAGATGACGCTCCATGTTCGCCTCTCTGGAAAGAAAATCTTAAATTTATATAGCGGCTTGGCAGCTGATGCGCCGTCTGATGAAGGCGCATGGCTCAAGCCTGTTGAAGAAAGCGTAACTTACAGCGACGGCTATTCTGAAATGGTTTACGCTTTTGATGTTCCTGTTAAAAATCTTGACAAAGAATTTGACCTTGCCTTGATTGGCAAAAAAGGCATTTGGTACGACCACAAAGTAAGCGTTACGCTGAAAGACAAAATGCTTCGCTAAGGGACAAAAAATGAAACTAAAATCGATATTTCTCGCAGTTTTAGTCCTGCTCCTGTGTTCGTGTGCCAAAAAAGCGCAGCCTGTTTCGGGCGGTAACGTCGATTTTGGCACGCTTGTCTTTAAAGAAACTGAAAAGCCGCAATATGCCGTTCAGTTCAGCGTTCAAAAAGCTGGAGCTTATCACCTTATAACGACAAACGGCAAAGAAAAATATCTGCTTGTGCCGGAAAATGCGGCCGTTCTTGCCGGCGTTCCATCTGATGTTGCCGTGCTCAAACAGCCTTTCGACAAGACTTACCTCGTTTCAAGCGGCGCAATGGATTTTATGGCTGCGCTTGGTGCTATGCAAGATTTGCGCTTTTCAGGCACAAAAGAAAAAGACTGGTACGTTGAAGAGGCTGTATCTGCCATGAAAAGCGGCAGCCTGCTTTATGCCGGCAAATACAGTGCGCCAGATTTTGAGCTTCTCATTTCAGAGAACTGCAACCTTGCTTTAGAAAACACAATGATTTATCATAAGCCCGAAATAAAAGAAAAGCTTGAAGAGCTTGGTATTCCAGTTTTTGTTGAATATTCCGGCAACGAGAAGCATCCGCTCGGGCGGCTTGAATGGATAAAGCTTTACGGCCTTTTGTTTGACCGCGAAAAAGAAGCAGCTGATTTCTATGACGGCCAGCTCAAATCGATTAAGAAAGTGCTTAAAGGCAAGCAGCTTGGTGTGCGCACAGCATTTTTCTACGTCAATTCAAGCGGTGCTGTCAACGTACGCACACCTGACGATTATGTTGCAAAGATGATAGAGCTTGCAGGCGGCACTTATGTTTTCGATGAAACGCTGAAAAACGAAAAGAATTCATCTACGATGAACATGCAGATGGAAGATTTCTATCTTTCCGCCGTAGATGCCGACGTGCTTATTTATAATACGTCTGTCGGTGGAAAACTTACTAATACTGATGAACTTGTAACTAAAAATGAGCTTTTCGCTGATTTTAAGGCTGTGAAGAACGGCAAAGTCTATTGCACTGCGCCGAGCTTTACGCAAAAAACTACAGAAATCGCTTCGTTCATTGCCGAGCTGAATAAGATTTTTGCTGGCGATGATGCGGAGCTTGTTTATTTGACAAAACTGAACTAAGGATTACGGCGCGTGAAAACGAAGTACATGCTGCTTTTTATGATTTTGATTGCACTGCTCATTGCGGTTTCTGTGTGGAACTTGCTCATAGGCAGCATTTCGTTTCCGCTTTCAAAGATTGCAGCCGTTATTTTTGGCGGCGGTACTGAAGAAGCAGCTTCGCGCGTAATCTGGAACATTCGGTTTCCTCGCCTTTTTGCGGCGCTGCTTCTTGGCGGCGCTTTGTCTGTTTCGGGTTTTCTCTTGCAGACGTTTTTCGGCAACCCGATAGCCGGGCCTTATGTTCTGGGCATTTCTTCGGGGGCAAAGCTTGCAGTTGCAGCCGCAATGATTGTTAGCCTTAAAAACGGCGTTGTGCTGAATTCAGTTGCACTTGTCGCCGCGTCTTTTGCCGGTGCTTTGTGCGCCACAGGCTTTGTACTGCTGATTTCGCAAAAGGTGCAGAACATGTCTATGCTGATTGTGTGCGGCATTCTGACAGGCTACATCTGCTCTGCCGCCACAGACTTTTTCGTTACATTTGCGAGCGACGCGAACATAGTTAATCTGCACAACTGGTCGCTCGGCAGTTTTTCAGGCACAAACTGGAACGAAGTGCGGCTTATGGCTTTTATAGTTCTTGCTGTTTGTGCTGCGGTCTTCTTCCTCTCAAAGCCGATTGGCGCATATCAGCTTGGCGAAAATTATGCGCGGAACATGGGCGTGAATATAAGGCTTTTGCGCGTTCTGCTGATTCTTCTTTCAAGCATGCTTTCTGCGTGTGTTACGGCGTTTGCCGGGCCGGTTTCGTTTGTCGGCATAGCTGTGCCGCATCTTATAAAGACTGCGTTTGGCACTGCAAAGCCTCTCGTGATAATTCCGGGCTGTTTTTTGGGCGGCGCTGTGATTACGCTGCTCTGTGACGGCATTGCGCGCACAGTTTTTGCACCGACTGAACTCAGCATAAGCACTGTTACGGCATTTTTTCTCGTTCCGGTTGTCATTTACATGATGATAAGAAAGCAGGGAAGGCGGCAAAATGCTTGAAACTTCAAACCTCGCTGCCGGATATGGGCAGGCACTGATTTCAGATATAAACCTCAAAGCTGAACCTGGCAAAATAACGGTGCTGATTGGCCCGAACGGTTCAGGAAAATCGACAATATTAAAGACTTTGACGCGCCAGCTGAAAATTCTGGGCGGTTCAGTTTCTCTGCTCGGCAAAGACATGGCGCGCATGAAAGAATCTGAAGTTGCAGACTGCATCTCAATGGTGATGACCGAGCGCATTCACCCTGAAAGCATGACATGCCGCGAAGTTGCAGCGACCGGGCGCTACCCGCATACGGGCAGGCTCGGCATTCTTTCTGAAGAAGACTGGCGCGCCGTAGATGATGCCTTAAAGCTGGTGCACGCCGAAAGCTTTGCGTCAAAAGACTTTGCAAAAGTGAGCGACGGGCAAAGGCAGCTTATAATGCTTGCGCGCGCCATCTGCCAAGATACGGCCGTAATCATTCTTGATGAGCCGACTTCGTATCTCGATATGTATTACAAGCTTGAGCTGCTCAAAGTTATACGCTGTCTTGCGCACGAAAAGCACAAGGCAATAGTTATGTCGCTGCATGAGCTTGATTTGGTCAAGATGGTCGCAGACGTTGTGGCTTGTCTTGACGGCGAGAAAATCGTAAAGACAGGCAGTGTAGCCGAAATCTTTTCAGGCTCTTTCATTCAAAGGCTTTACGGCATAAAAGAAGCTGAATTCGACCCGGCTGACGGCACAATGCATCTTATGCCAGAAACTTTTGATGAAGCAAAAAACGAGCGCGCGGTAGCTTCAGTTAAAAATACAAGAAAAAAGTCAACTGCAAAAGTGATTATGGTGCAGGGTACGATGTCCAGCGCGGGTAAGAGCCTTGTGGTTGCAGGGCTTTGCAGAATTTTCAAGCAAGACGGCTGGCGCGTTGCGCCGTTCAAGTCGCAGAACATGGCACTCAATTCGTTCATTACAAAAGAAGGGCTTGAAATGGGGCGCGCGCAGGTTATGCAGGCTGAAGCT
>CADBUT010000081.1 GCA_902797925.1 uncultured Spirochaetaceae bacterium | reverse complement strand
GGGCACAATTAAGGTAAACGCAAAAAAAGCCGCGCAAGATTACCGCATAAACCAAGGCGACGTGCTGTTTCTGGCTTCTTTTCTTGAATCTGAAATGAAAAACTGCGGTGTCGCACAACCTGAAGCACAATCAACAGAAGCCGCCCTTGCCCCAAATTCAGCTGACGCAGTGCGCACTGCAAAATGCGTAAAACAAAACTACGGCTTTAAGCTTGAAACGCTTTTTCAGAATGAGCATATACGCATTGTAAACAAGCCTTTCGGCGTTGCGGTGCATAAATCAAACTCAAAAGAAATATCGCTTGCAGAGATTGTTGCCGCCGAATACCGTGCGCTTCATCAGAATGAATCGCTCTCTTTTACAGCAGGGCCGCTGCATAGGCTTGACAAAAACACAAGCGGAATCATCGTGTTTTCGCAAAGCCTTAAAGGAGCGCAATGGTTTTCAGAGAACCTACTTAGCTTCAAAAAAGAATACCTCGGCATTGTGCAGGGCGAGATTGATGAGCCGCAATATTGGGTTGATTTTATAGATGATACGCCGAAAGAAGGCGGAACGGCTTATAAGACTGTGCGCATTTCATCTGCCGGCAAAGAAGCTAAGACGCACTGCTTTCCGCTGGCGCGCGGCTCTTATAAAGGCACACCGGTCGTGCTGTGCCGCTTCTGCATCGAAACCGGGCGCAAGCACCAGATTCGGGCGCAGAGCGCGTTTCACGGTTTTCCCTTGCTCGGTGACTCTGCATATAATGCTGATTTCCGCAAAGGTACGGCGCAGCCTGATAGGTTTTATCTTCATGCGTTAAAGCTTAGCGTGCCGCTTAACCCTATAGGTATGCCCCAAACAATAGAAGCACCGCTGCCTGAAGACTTCAGTCTCTTCCTTTCAGAAACTTGCAAATGTAGCAATTAGCTTGTATTATATAGACATGAAAAAACTTAAAGACTTTTACTGGCTGATTAAAGGCATTACAGTTTATGCGCTTGTCGGCGAAAGCGGCACCGGTAAAAGTTTCCGTGCAAAATTATTGACTCAAAAGTATGGCATAGAGCTTTTAATAGATGACGGTCTTTTAATCCGCGACGACAAAATACTTGCAGGACATTCTGCAAAAAGAGAAAAGACTTTTCTCGGCGCTGTAAAGGTTGCTGTTTTTGATGATAAAGAACACAGAGACGAAGTTGCGCGCGTTCTACAGCGCATCAAATTCAAGAAGATTCTCATTCTAGGCACTTCTGAAAAAATGGTAATCAAGATTGCCACAAGGCTTCAGCTGCCGCCGCCAACAAAGATTATTCACATAGAGGAACTTGCCACAAAAGAAGAGATTGAGCAGGCAAAGCGCTCAAGAACAGTTGAAGGCAAGCATGTAATTCCTGTTCCATCTATAGAAGTTAAGCGCAATTATCCTAAGATTTTCTACGATAAAATCCGCATGGTGCTTAAAGGCAACAAATCTCCTCTTGGGGTAAAAAGCAGCAAAGTTTACGAAAAATCTGTTGTCCGGCCGGAATTTTCAAAAAAAGGCAGAATTCAGATGTCAGAATCTGCGCTTGCCGAAATGTGCCAGAACTGTATAAGCGAATTTAACCCCGATATTGTGGTTAAAAAGCTTACGATTAAGACAGACTTGCAATGCTACAGATTTATTATACTGATTGATGTGCCGTTCGGCACGCAGCTTTCGGGGCAAATGCATAAACTTCAACAGTATATAATCGAAAATATAGAACGGTTTACCGGCATTCTTCTTGAAGAAGTGAGTATCATAATCGATAAAATTACGCAGCCGGTACATAATCACAATAATGATGAAAATCAAAAAGAGGTTCGGCATGAAAAAAAACATTAAGCTGACTTTTCTTTTCTTGTTTCTGCCCTGTTATTTATTCGGGCAGGCCAGTTTGTATGAAATCAAATATAACGGCTCTGGCAGCGGAACGTCTGAATTTTTCAAGATTTTGGATACGTGCTATACCCGTTTCAACAATGTTTTCCATTTTGATGAAGACGGTCCGGGCTTTAAGTATCCTGTAAGCCTTTTTACAGATGTAGACGCTTATAAAGCCTATGTCACAGAAAAAACAGGTACAGCAGAACCAAAATCAGAAACTGTGTTTCTGCGCTACTCAGCAATTTCACGCTCAGAAGTTGCCGCCGTTGTATCAGCTGAAAATAAAAACACATTTATAAGACAGCTTTTTATTCAGTATATTTACAGTTTTATCGCTGCGCCGCCGGCATGGCTTGTAAACGGTTTCTCACTTTATTTTGAGCAGTACCCTGATTTGTACGAAAGCCCATGGCTTGAGCCTGCAAAATCACTGTACCTAAACGAGAACAAGCGTATTCCTGTTACGCTTATGCTTGAAGCTACAAAAGATACATACACTTCTGACGTGTTCCTGCCGCAGGCATGGCTTTTTGTCTCGTTTTTAGTTGAAGGGCCTTACAGCCGCAACTCAAGGTTTTTGTATGATACACTTCAGATTGCTGTAAATGAGTCTTATAGCGATGAAGATCCGTTTATCAATTACTATGAGAAATGGATTGATGACGAGCAGTTTCAAAAGGACTATGATTCATTTGTAAGGAACCTGCACTCTGTTAAAGAAGATCTTTCAGCCGGAATTAATGCCTACAGCGAGAAGCGCATTCAGGATGCTGTAGTTCTTTTTAAGCGTGTGCTCGATGTGCAGCTTGAAAACTATACGGCGGCTTATTACCTTGCCCTGTGCGCCTACAGCCAGAAAAACTACAAAGAGGCAGATTCATGGTACAAAAAGGCAATGCATTACGGCGCAGACCCAGCCCTTGTAAACTGGGGTCTTGGCGCATGTGCCTACGCAGACAAGCGCTACGAAGAAGGCAAAGTCTATCTGCTTAAAGCAAAGCAGCTTGACGAAGCTTCTTACGGCAAAAGAGTTGATGACCTTATAATGCAGATGCCATAAAACTTTTTAAAACAAGCCTGTTGAAGAAAATGCAGAAGAGATTTTTTATTTTATATGCTCTGTTTACTTTATGCGTGATTGTTGCAAGCGCGCTTTTAGTGGGGCATTATGTCCATCTCAATTATGATTATATCGTAAATCCAGAAAGTTCTCCTGGTTATAGTTGTGGTACTCCTTTTGGCAATGGCTATGATGTATGGAATGTTCAGGGGATTTTTTTGCCGACTGATTTGCTTGCAATCTTGCTTCTGTTCAACATGCTTGGCGTTGCCATGCACTTTTGTACTTCGCGGTGGGGACATATTATGTTTCTGCTTGCTTCTGCCGTTGCTATTCTTGCTGTTGCTATAGCTGTATTGCAGGGTATTGAAATTGAATTCTTAGCTCTTCTGTCGTTTTTTCTTTGCTTGCCGGAGCTGCTTTTGATTCCAGCAGGCATTGTATGTGCGATAATCTTTTTTGTGCGGAAGAAAATGCTCTTTGCAGGACATATAACATTGCTTACACTGAGTATGCTGGCTTCTTGTTCTATGGAGTTATTCTCGTGTTTTTTGTACTTAGATTGAGCTGTTGCTAAACAACTTAAATTTGTGCGGCTTTTTGCACTGGCTGTGCGCCGTTCATTGGCGGCATTACTGCGTTTTGCAACTGAACTGGTGCTGCTTGCAACTGCGGCGCGGCTTGAGTAGCTTTGCGCTTAAGAGAAGCTGCTTTTGCTGATTTTTTTGAAGCAGAAGCTTTTTTCTGCTTTTTAGCAGATTTATCTTTTTCCGGGGCTGACTTTTTGTCTTTTTTCTGCTCTTTTGCGCTGAACGCACTCTTAGGAATCTTGGTATTTACACCAAGCTTTTTAAGACAGGTTCTAATAGCAAATTCAAGCTCTACTCTCGGCGGGTTCATCGGCAGAACAAAATTCCTGCACTGAGTCCATGTGCGGAGAAACAGCTCTGACGGCGCAGGATTTTCTTCAAGCTCTTTTTTCCAGTCAGTAAGACTTGCTATAAAGTCATAGATAAGATACGAAAGTTTCTTGCCGAGCCGCACCGTAGGGTCTGCAACAATGAGTGCATCAAGCTCTTTTAGACTTGTCATGTAGGCACGCTCAAATTTTGAGTTTTCATACATAAAAGAACATGCAGCCGGCTGAATATGCATATAAATGTCAGTCTGCATTGCAAGCGAAATGATGTTATAAGCCGAGCCGCTGTTAATAATCTTTATAAGCTCTTCTGTAAGTCTTGACGGCGACACCGGCCCTAAAAGAGAAGCCGACTTGCAGATTGTTCTTTTCAGTTTATGCGGAAGATGAAAGCCTGTGCCTGCGGCATATTTTACGGCGCGTAACATGCGCACCGGGTCATCTTTGAAGATTATGTTAAGCGGAATTACAGGCTCAATGCGGTGTCTCTTTATGTCGCGCACGCCGTCAACGTAGTCGATAATCTGCTCTTTAATCGGGTCATAATACAATGCGTTGAGCGAAAAATCCCTTCGGCAAACATCTTCGTCCATTGTGCCGAATTTGTTGCCTACAGTTCCGTCTGCAATTGAACGGAAAGTGCTTACTTCAAAAATTTTCGGACCGAAAAAAACGTGAACCAGTCTGAAACGCTTGCCGATTATTCTTGAATTTCTGAAAATTTTCTTGATTTTTGTCGGTGTTGCATCAGTAACGATGTCAAAATCTTTCGGTGTCTTGCCTACTAAAAGGTCGCGTACTGCTCCGCCAACGATGTATGCGGCATAGCCGTTATCCCTTAAATGAGTAATAACCCGCATTGCGTCCGGGTCTATTTTTTGAGCTGAAATCGAGTGCTCGTTTTTAGTATATATTACGGCTTTCTTTACAAGTTTGCCTTTTTCGTTTACTGAATATCTTTTTAGCACTTTTTAACAATAATTGAAACGCCCGTTATGGTCAAGATGTCATCTCTTGTTTGACGCAGTTTCATAAGAAGAAGCTTATTTTTCTAAAACAAACAGATATTCAGAAACATGAATATCACGGTTTCTTAAGTTTCTGCTTCCGCGGAAAGTATTGTAGATGATTTCTACGGTTTTAAGCTTTCCGTATTTTTTGAGCATTTCTGACATTTCATCAAATGTTATAAAACCTTCTGAATTATATGAAATAATTGCGAATTTTGTTTGCAGAGAATCAATTATCTCTTCCATTGATTTTAATGCAGAATTATGTTTGTTGAATGATGAACGGTTCCAGTCCTGTGTAATGCCGCTTGTTTTGGTTATTTCAACATCAAGTTTGTTTTTAAGAATAAGATTGAGCATGAAATAATTTGAGCCGTAAGGATGCTGGTTGTACGGCGGGTCAAGATAAACTATGTCCAAGTCTTTTAGTTCTTTGGCAAGTTCAACTGTGTCTTTTTGAAATATCTGTAAATCTGAATCGAAATTGCTGAAGACAGGTTCTTTTAATTCGATTTTGCCGACAATTCTGGACAGTGCATTTTTGCCGCTTGCACCAAAACAGCCTATACCAGTATTTTTGTCTTTATAAAAGCCCTTGAAAACTCCGCTTGTGTTAACATGAATTGAAGCTTCTGTAATCAGCGGTGCAAGAAAAAATTGCTTCAGAGAGTCTTCTTTTACAACATCATCAATAAGTTTTCGGTATGTATCGATTAGAACAGCATTTTCATGTGTGTAAAAAACTCTTTCATCCTTTTTGATGTTATTATCATCAATTGGCGCATAATTTTTTGCAATTATTCCTTCGATTTTTTCTTTTGCACAGCGGGCTTCTATCTCATTTTTCAGTTCAGCATATTTCCTTGCTGGAAAATCTTTTTTGTTTATAAGATAGCAGCTGTTAATAACAGAAGAGTAATTCTCAAGGTCATTGGCAATCAATTTTGAAGCATGCTTTTTAAGCATTCTGGCAACAATACCGGAACCTGAAAACAGATCAGCACATACAAGTTTGTCTTTTCCGGTTTTTAAAGAGATTTCTTCAACTTCTTTTTCTATGTTTCCGATTAAACTCCGTTTGTTTCCAATATATGTTATTATTTGTGTTGTAAGGAAATCTTTGCTTTCTTCCATTCTTTTAACAGTGGATATCTTAGTCTTGCAGAAGTTCCTTTAATGCTGCGAATTTCGCTTCGTCAGATTCCGGGGCTGTTTCTGCTGCATTGCCGGCATGCTTGTTGCGCTCAAGCTGGGCGTTGAGCCATGCGAAAATGTCAGCAATAACTTCAACCTTGTTCGTCTCGTTCAGAAGCTCGTGGCGTGCTCCTTCATAAGTCTTGAATGTTACTTCGGTCATGCCGTTTTTTTTATAGAAGTCCGCAAGCTTTCTTACAGTGCTTGTGTAGCTTCCAACCGGGTCGTCCGTTCCTGTAAGAAAAAGCACCGGCAAAGCCTTTGGAATCATACGCATGTTCTTGTGCTTATGAATTCTGTTAAGGCCGGTCAGCATGTCTGAATAAAACGCCAAAGTCGGTGTGAACGTGCAGTATACGTTGTTTGAAGTCTGTGCAATGCAGTCAAGGTCACGCGAAAGCCATGCACGGCTGCCTTCAGATTTGTCAAAACGGCTGTTGTAGCCCGCAAAAGAAAGCCCTGCCATGAACTTTGACCTGCGTTTCTTGCCGCCGAAAAGCATGAGAAACCTGCACACAATTCTTGCCGTTGTTATAAGAGCTTTGCGCGGGCCGGCTGTTCCGGCGAGAATGCAGCCGTCAATATCGCACGGAAACTGCTCAATAAAAGACTGCGCCACAAAAGAACCGAATGAATGCGCAAAAATGAATGCTTTGTGTCCCGGGTAATCAGCTTTAAGTCTGTTGAGCACTTCACGCAAATCAAGCACCACGCGCTGAAAGCCGTCAACGTCTGCAAGATAGCCAAGCTCGTCTGCTGTTTCGGCTGTTTCGCCGTGACCGCGGTGGTCATGCGCGTAAAGCACAAAGCCCTTTTCTGCAAGCTGTTCGCCGAAAGCGTCATAGCG
>CADBUT010000080.1 GCA_902797925.1 uncultured Spirochaetaceae bacterium | reverse complement strand
GCTGCTGTAATTTCGCCGGTCGGCAAAATCAACGACCACGGCAAAGAGATTATCTTCAATGAGGGCAAAGACGAGATGGGTCCTGTATTGAACAAGCTCCGCGAAACTTTAACCGGCATTCAGATGGGCACAATCAAAGCTCCTGAAGGCTGGATCTACGAAATCAAATAGTTTTTCAAACAAGCTTGATGCAAACCCGAGAGGCTGCCGGACGGGGCGATGCTCCGAAGGCGGCCTTTTTTTATTTTCCGCTTGTTGTTGCCAGTGTTACAGTTTTCTACTATATTAGAGGTATGAAAAAGAATCTCATTCCTATTACCCTGCTCACCGGTTATCTCGGTGCAGGCAAAACAACTCTTCTGAATTACGTTCTTAACAACCAGAAGGGATACAAAGTGGCGGTCATCGTCAACGATATTGGCGAAGTAAACATCGACGCAAGCCTTATCGCAAAAGAAGCAAGCATCGTTGAAGAAGACAAAGACTCTGTCGTGCCGCTTCAGAACGGCTGCATCTGCTGCAACTTAAAGACAGACTTGATGAATCAGATTATCAAGCTGTGCGAAACAAATAAATTCGATTACATTCTGATTGAGGCGAGCGGAATCTGCGAACCGATGCCGATTGCCCAGTCTATAGAAGCTTTAAGCGGCAACACCGGCGACAGGTCGATTCCGGCTGTGTGCAAGCTTGACAACATTGTTGCTGTCGTTGATGCGCTGCGCCTTGTTGACGAATTTGCCGGCGGCAACAGCCTTTTGAAAAAAGACCTTGAAGAGACCGACATTGAAGCGCTGCTCATTCAGCAGATTGAATTCTGCAACACAATTTTGATTAACAAAACTGACCTTGTAACGCCTGAACAGCTTGCCATTGTCAAGAAAGTTGTGCGCACTTTGCAGCCGTCTGCCAAGATGATTGAAACGCAGAAAGGCGTTGTAGACTTGAAGGACATTCTCGGCACAAACGCCTTTGACTTTGAAAAAGTCTATTCAACAGCAGGCTGGATTAAAGAGCTTGAAGAGCATGATGAACATGAAGAGCACGAACATCATGACCACGATGAAGACGAGCATCACGAGCACCATCACCACGAACATGAGCACGACCATGATGAGCATGAACACGAACACCACCATGAGCACGAGCATCATCACGACCATGATGACGGCAAAGACCATTCGCACTGCGACCACGAGCACGGCCACTGCTGCCATGACCACGGCGAAGGCCACCAGCATGGCGACGAATTCGGCATAAGCACATTTGTCTATTATGTGCGCAAGCGTTTTGACCGCATGAAGCTCGAAAATTTTGCAGCGAACTGGCCGAATTCGGTTATACGTGCAAAGGGCATAGTCTGGTTTGCTGACGACAACGATGAAGCATTCATTCTTGAGCAGGCCGGCAAGCAGATTTCGGCTTCTTATTCAGGCGACTGGATGGCGACAGCCCCGAAAGGTCAGATTAAGAAAGCACTTGCAAACGACCCAGAATTCGCAAAGAACTGGGACGAAAAGCTCGGCGACAGAATGGTCAAGCTTGTATTCATCGGGCGCAACATGGATAAATCTAAAATCATTGCGGCGCTCGACGAATGTACTGTTGAGCCGAACCTAAGATAAACCTTCTGCTGCTTTCCAAAACAGAATGGAAGGCAGCATGTCCGTTGTCTTTTTTCAATAAGGAGTGTCCAATTGAAAAAGTTTTCAACAGCTTTTATTTTTACTGCTTTCTTTATCAGCCTGTTCGCTTCATGTGCGACTACACCTTCCGCTTCTAATACAGCATCATCTAAGAAAACAGAAGAACCAGTAATCAAAAACATAAACGTCAGGGGAATGTGGGTAAACCTTTCCACAGACGATGAAGAATTCTTAAGGACAATTTCCAATAACCGAAAAGTTGAGGACTTCGGGCTTTGGTTTAAGCCGAAGGGAATCGTGCAGATTCTTTTTAAGGCAAACGGCACTTATTACACAAGCGAGCTTGAAACTTCTATAATGAAATATAAAATCTCCGGTGCCGGTCTGTCATTGAAATTTCCGGACAACAGCATCATAAAGGGAATTGTCAAAATCAAGAACAATCAGATGACAATCACAATTCCCGATACACCGCCGTTAATTCTTACAATGACAAGATATGAAGGCGAAGAACCTAAAATAATCAATTGATTATTGATTGCCGGAGCTGCCTTTAAACTGCGGACAGAACCAGCAGAAATACGGCAATATCATTTTGTTCTATCCGGGCAGTTTCAGACTGCCTTACTGATAAATTAAGGAGGAAATTATGAAAAAAATTATCGGCTTATTGCTGATTCTATCCCTCACTCTTTGTTTTTTTGTTTCATGCGGAAGTGCGAAAAAAGCACAGCCTTCAACAGGAACAGCTGAAACCGTAAAGACAGAAAAACCGGCTGAACCCCAGAAACAGCAGGTTGAAGACGTTGATCTTACCGGCAAATGGATTGACTGGACATACAGCAACGGCAAAGTAGAAAACCGCGGTTTGTGGTTTACAAACAGCGGCAAGCTTTACTTTCTTACAAAAGAAGGCAAGACTTACTACTATTCAAATGACCCGAAAGACACAATGGCTTATGCTGTTGACGGCAACAAGCTCATTATGACAGCCGAAAACGGACAGACTGTGGTTAATCTTGTAAGTGTCAAAGACGATGTGCTTTCTATAGAAAACCCGGGCAATGCAGACGAGAATATAACACTGAAAAAGTCTAACATTATTCCGGCTCTGAAAAAAGCAAAAGCACCTGTTGCTGACGTAAATGTTATGGGAATGTGGCTGAACACAAGCTCAAAAAGCGGCACTTTTGACGATGAAGGGCTTTGGTTTGCAGACAACGGCAAGATTTATCCGCTGGTAAAATACAACGGCGTATGCTATTACAGCGACGACCCGAATTCAGTTATGACTTACAGCGTTGCCGGCTCTTTGATGACAATTACATTTGCAGACGGTGACACCGTAACGACAAACGTGAAAATCAACAGCAACAAGCTTACAATGCTTGACTTGCAGAAGCTTAAAGGCGAAATGACGCTCACCAGATTCTCTGGCCGCGTTGAACGCCTTACGACAAAATAAGCGCCAAGCGCACAGACAAAAAAAGCTGTCTAAGCTGTAACGTCATGCCGAATTTAGTTCGGCATCTGCACCATTTTGCGGTACAGAGACCCCGAACCAAGTTCGGGGTGACGCATGTTACAAATCTTTAGACAGCTTTTTTTATGCACAACCGCAAATGTGGCATGTGCTAGACGTTAAACTTAAAGAAGATTACGTCGCCGTCCTGAACGACATAGTCTTTGCCCTCAATGCGGTATTTTCCGGCTGCCTTGATTTCAGCTTCGCTGCCATATTTTACAAGGTCATCAAAAGCATAGACTTCTGCCTTGATAAAGCCTTTCTCAAAGTCTGTGTGAATTACGCCGGCAGCTTTTGGTGCAGTGTCTCCGGCATGAATCGTCCATGCACGGCTTTCGTCAGGGCCGGCCGTCAAGAATGTGCGTAAGCCCATAAGGTGATAAGCTGCACGGGCAAGCACGGCAAGGCCGCTCTCTTTTAAGCCAAGCTCGCCCAAGAATTCAAGCCGCTCTTCTGCGCTGCCCATCTCGGCAAGCTCAGCTTCAAATTTTCCGCAGATTACAACTACGTCAGAATTTTCTTCAGCCGCAATCTTCTTGACTGTTTCAATATACTGGTTGCCGTTTTTTATTCCGTCTTCGTCAACGTTGCAGACATACATCTGCGGTTTCATCGTGATAAGGTGGC
>CADBUT010000079.1 GCA_902797925.1 uncultured Spirochaetaceae bacterium | reverse complement strand
GGCGTACAGACACCGTTCTTTTCAGTTAAAATCAAAAAGCGCAAGGGAATCGGCAAGATTATAGGCGGTTCATTCATCGATTTTATCGGTTTGATAGCTTTTATAGGTCACACTGAACAAAGCGACTTTATCTTTGCGGGTGTTGCGCTTGTGCTCGGCACGCTTCTCATAATAGCAGGAAAAAACAACCGCTCGGTTATCAAAGACTATTTCAAGTTCGGCAAAATTATCGGAGACAAATCTTATATTACGGTTAGCGAGCTTGCTGACAAGACCGGCATGAAGCCTGAAAAAATTGTGCACCAGATAAAGCAGATGAAGAAGCTTGACTATCTGCCCTATGCCGCGATGGACAGAGCCGAGACAACGCTCATGCTGACAGACGAAGTCTATAAAGAATATCTTAAGAGCACCGCTTATAATGCAAGGCTGAAGGAAAGCACCGCCAAAAAGAACGCGAAAGCAGGCGGCAAGCAAAAAGATGCGGCACAAGAAACACAGCAAGAACCTACGCAAGAACAATCTGAACCATACATGGTGCAGTATTACACAATTGACGAGAACTTGCCCAGCGACGTAAAGACAATCCTTAAAGAGGGCAACGACTATCTGAACAAGATACGCTATTACAACGATTTGATACCCGATACAGAGACGATGTCTGACAAGCTTTACACGCTTGAGGCGACTGTGCTTTCAATATTCAAGCGTCTAATGGAAGAGCCGAAAGTCGCAGGCGATTTGCGCAGGTTCATGTCGTATTATCTGCCCACAACAGAAAAGCTTTTGCAGAGCTACGTTGATTTACGCAAGCAGTCGCAGTCAATCGAAAACATAGCGAATTCGCAAAAAGAAATTGAAGAAGCAACAGACGTTATAAACGATGCCTTTGTAAAGTTTTTGAACCAGCTTTTTGAAAGCACGTCTTGGGATATTTCAGCCGACATCACTGTGCTGAAAACCCAAATGAAGCAGGACGCGCTTTTGTAACAGACTTTAATATGAACAAACCAGCATAAACAGGAGCAAACTATGGAATTCAAAGCAGAAACACCGACTTTAGTTTTTGATGCAGCAGAAGCAGCAAGCGCACCGGCAGTACAAGCCGCAACAGGCACATCACTTCCAGCTGCAAAGCAGGAAGAACTGAAAAAAGAAATAGTCTTTACCCCGGAAGAACTTGCTCAAATTGAAGCATTTTCAAAGCAGATAGATTTATCAAATTCTTCGGCCATTCTCAATTATGGCGTGGGCGCGCAGAGAAAGCTTTCAAGCTTTGCAGAAAAGGCTCTTGAAGGCATACGCACCAAAGACATGGGCGATGCCGGAAACATGATTACAAAGCTCAACGCCGAGCTTAGAAATTTTGATTTTGACGACAATGAAAAAGGCTTGAAGGCACTTTTCAAAAAAGGCGCAAACAAAGTTGCAACGCTAAAGGCCAAGTATTCAAAGATTGAAACAAACATAAATGAAATTACGACCGAGCTTGAAAAGCATGAAGTTATGCTGATGAAAGACATCGCCATGCTTGACCAGATGTACGAAGCGAACCTTGCATATTTCAAGGAACTTTCGATGTACATTGAGGCCGGCAAGAAAAAGCTTGAAGAAACACGCAGCACAGAGCTTGTCAGCCTTCAGAACAAGGCTAAGGAGAGCGGCCTCGCCGAAGACATTCAGGCCGCCAACGATTTGGCCGGTATGTGCGACCGTTTTGAAAAAAGGCTTACAGATTTGCAGATTACAAGAACTGTTTCGCTTCAGACCGCGCCGCAAATCAGAATTGTACAGGGCGCAAATACACTGAGTGTTGAAAAGATTCAGACTACAATTGTAAACGTCATTCCGCTGTGGAAAAACCAGATGGTCATTGCTATCGGTGTGGAACATTCAAGGCAGGCCGCAAAGGCACAGCGCGAAGTTTCTGACATGACAAATGAGCTTCTTAAGAAAAACGCAGACGCGCTCAAAATGGCTACAATCGAAACGGCAAAAGAGTCTGAACGCGGCATCGTTGACATTGAAACAATCAGACACACTAACGAGCAGCTCATCAGCACGATGGACGAAGTTCTAAGGATTCAGGCTGAAGGCAAAGAACGCCGCCGCGCCGCCGAACAGGAGCTTTCTCAGATTGAGCATGAACTGAAGACAAAACTGCTCGAAGCCTCAAGATCGTAGCCGGAAACATACCAAAATGCTGCCGGTTTTTGTAAAAACAAAAAGCGGCGCTTTTCGCTGAATAACCGCTGTTTGTAGATTAAGCCATTGCGAAAAGTCTACAAGTCTATTGACGCGCTAGGTTGAACAGTCTATGATTCCAGTACTTCTGCACTAACGAAGGAAATCAAGAATGCTCAATCAGTTTTCCAGAACACAGCTTCTGCTCGGGCAAGAAGCGATGGAATCTCTACATAAAAAGAAAGTCGCCGTATTCGGCATTGGCGGTGTCGGCGGCTACGTCTGCGAGGCACTTGTGCGCAGCGGAATAGGTGCGTTTGACCTTGTGGACGACGACAAAGTTTGCCTGACAAACCTGAACCGCCAGATTATCGCCACAAGAAAAACAGTCGGCAGATACAAGACAGAAGTAATGAAAGAGCGGATGCTCGAAATCAACCCGGAAGCAGATATTCAGATACACAACTGCTTTTTTCTGCCCGAAAACGCCGATGATTTTCCGTTTGACGAATATGACTACATTGTAGATGCGGTTGACACCGTAACGGCAAAAATAGAGCTGATACTTAGGGCACAGGCCAAAAACATACCGATAATCAGCGCAATGGGCGCCGGCAACAAGCTTGACGCAGGCAGGCTGAAAATTGCAGACATCTACAAAACGAGCGTCTGCCCCCTTGCAAGGGTTATGCGGCACGAGCTGAAAAAACGGCACGTGAAGCACCTTAAAGTCGTATATTCCGATGAACCGCCGATAAAACCGCTCGAAGACATGTCAATCAGCTGCAGAAGCCACTGCATTTGCCCGCCGGGCGCACAGCACAAATGCACTGAACGGCGGGATATTCCGGGCAGCACGGCATTTGTTCCGGCTGCAGCCGGGCTGATGATTGCAGGGGAAATTATCAAAGACTTAAGCGGAGTGCAAAGCAGATGCTGAACCAAGTTCAGCATGACGATTCTTTTTAGACAGCCCAATGACAGCGGCAGGTCAAGCCGGTGCAAACGGCGTTTTGCGTTTTGCCTTCCCCTTTCTCATTGACAAAATCGTCGTGAAACCGTATCTTCATTTTGATGGCATCGCAAAAGACGCTGACAATAAGTCAGCTAAAACTGTTTGATTACACTTTGGCGCAGCTTGTGCAGAGAACGCGCATTCTTGAATCAAAGGAATATGTGCAGCACGGCATGACTTCTGTTTTTGACCACTGCCTCAACGTTGCAATAATAAGCCTGAAACTTGTCTGCCTGTTCAAACTTGCGGTTGACGAAAAATCTTTGATAACCGGCGCGCTTCTTCACGATTATTTTCTATATGACTGGCACAACAAGGAATCAAGCCCAAGCTGGCACGGCTTTAAGCACCCGGCGATAGCGCTTTCAAATGCAAAGCGCGATTTTCCGCTAAACACAATTGAAACTGACATAATAATGAACCACATGTTTCCGCTTACGTTCTTTCATTTTCCGCGGACGAAGGAAGGCTGGCTGATTTCTATAGCAGACAAATTCTGTTCGCTTGCTGAAATTTTCAGAGTGCAGAAATACCGCGCGCGGCAGTGGAGAATCAACAATAAATAGTAGGTTCAATTACGAGTTTTCAAAATTCGCAATTTTTTTTGCAAAAATCGGTCATTGAGCGTAGTCGAAATGATCGATTTTCAATTTTTTTCTAACAAAATTTCTGCATTTTGTG
>CADBUT010000078.1 GCA_902797925.1 uncultured Spirochaetaceae bacterium | reverse complement strand
CTGCCGTGGATGCGGCTTCTCGGGTCTATATAAATTCCGTCTAATGAATTTTCAAAAGATGCGCTGATAACAACATCAGAAGCGGGCATAGTAAATTTTGTGCCAGAAATAGTGCTTTTTTTGCCGTCAGCTGAATATTTAAGGCTGTTGCGGGTTAAGACTTTGCCTTCGTCCGGGCTTATTTCAAGCTTAATTTCCTGGCCGGCGGCTGCTTCAAAAACACTTGGAACAATTGTTCCGCCTTTCAATTCGGCTACAGCAAGAGAATAGAGTTTCGGGATGGAATTAAGTTCAGCTAAACGGCGTGCTTCTTCTTCAGCTTGCCGGCGCAATTCTTCTTCTAAGGCAAGCCTCTGAGCTTCAAGGCGTTTGGCTTCAAGTTCAGCCTTGCGCTTGTTGCATGAACGTACCAGAAGGCACAAAATAATAATGATTACTATTCCGGCAGTTATAGCGATTTTTTTGACTTTTTTCTTGTCCATAATGTGCTCTACCCTCTTCTCCCTTGTCAGCTGAACCGCTTCTTGCTGCAGCAAATCAGCTTAAAACCATAGATACTTTTTTGAAAATTTTTCAGTTTCCGTTTTAAAACATGAAAAAATCCGAATTTCTTGCTTATCATTTATTATCGGCAAAAGTGCTGAATTTAGGCACTGCCTGTCGACATTAAAAGCAAAAAAAATAATAGTCCAAATTGTAAAATCGATATGCAAATTAACAAATTTTACATAAAAAAAGGAAGAAACGGCAAAACAGCCATTCCTTCCTTTTGATGTTCAAACTTTGATGTTACACTTTTTAGAAACCCCGCATTGCAGAAAAACAGCAACTTCTGCAACGCAGGTCTGGCTGCTTTTACAGCTTGTCAAAAAATCCTTTAGCCTTCAAAAGCTCTGCATTAAGAATGCCGCCGAGAGCTGCACCGCGCTTTGTGTTGTGGCTCAATGCAACAAACCTTATGTCGAACACAGGGCATTTGCGGAGTCTGCCGACTGAAACAGCCATGCCTTTATCAGCTTCACGGTCGCGGCGCGGCTGCGGTCTGTTCTGCTCGTGGCGCACGATAATCGGATGTTCCGGCGCATTAGGCAGTTTAAGTTCCTGCGGCACGCCGCGGAAGCTTGTCCAAACGCGCTCAATCTCTTCGAGGCTCGGCTTTTTATCTTCAGGCAAATCAAATTCAAGCGAAACACAAGCCGTGTGGCCGTCAATTACAGGCACGCGGTTGCAGTGCGCCGCAACAAGCGGACCGGCAGCGTTTTCGATTTTGCCGTTCTTTACAGTTCCAAGAATCTTGAGACATTCTTTCTCAGTCTTTTCTTCTTCGCCGCCAATATACGGAACAACGTTGTCAATCATGTCAAAAGAAGAAACGCCGGGATAGCCCGCGCCGGAAACAGCCTGCATTGTCGTTACAATCATGCGCTTAACAGGGTAGCCTGCCTGCTGCAACGCGAAAATCGGTGCCATATAAGACTGAAGCGAACAGTTCGGCTTTACAGCGATAAAGCCCTTATCCCAGCCGTGATGCTTCTGCTGTTCTGCGATAATGTCCGTATGCTGCGGATTGATTTCAGGAATCAGCATCGGCACATCGTCTGTCCAGCGGTTTGCGCTTGCGTTAGAAACTACAGGAATTCCGGCTTCTGCATAAGCAGCTTCAAGCGCCTTGATTGTGTCTTTGTCCATTTCGAGCGCGCTGAAAACGAATTTGCACTTGCCTTTTGCGGCAGAAACATCGTTTGCATCCTGCACGATTAAGTCAGCGACACCGGCCGGAATGTTCGCGCCGATAAGCCAGCGGTTTTCTACAGCTTCTTTATAAGCTTTGCCAGCAGAGCGCGGGCTTGCCGCAACATAAGTAACTTCAAACCACGGGTGGTTCTCAAGATTTGCGATATAGCGCTGACCGACCATGCCCGTCGCGCCCAAAACTCCAACTGCTATTTTATTGCTCATTATAATTCTCCTATAAGGCCATGCACAACAAACCGAAAAGCGGCAAGTTTGCAGGCGAAACTACAAGTTGCACTCTTTGAGCGCAGCTTCGATTATCTTCTTTGCATTGTCGTTGACTTCAACCAACGGCAGTCTTACGCCGCCAGCCGGAACATTCCGCAAATTCATGGCATATTTGATTGACGTCGGGTTGCCGTCAACAAATGCAGCCTTGAAAATCGGCAGAAGCCTGTAATGAAGCTCGCGCGCGGTTTTCATATCGCCGTCAAGCGCTGCCATAGTCATCTTGGTGACAAGCTCTGGCGCAAGGTTAGACACAACCGAGAACACGCCGTCTGCACCGG
>CADBUT010000077.1 GCA_902797925.1 uncultured Spirochaetaceae bacterium | reverse complement strand
TTGTGTTGATATTTTATGCCTTTCATGGTATGTCATAAATCATATTGAAAAATCTGTTTCACAGGGGAGATTTATGAAAAAATCTGCTTTATTCATCATGACTTTTTTCATGGTGATTTCCGTAAGTCTGTTTGCAGAACAGACACCGGTAAAAAGTCTGCACCACTATACACTGAAAAACGGGCTTGAACTGTTTGTCGCAGAAAATCACATTGTTCCGCTTGCAACAATAGAAATTGTGGTGCGCGGCGGTGCAATAGCACACACACCTGAAAATGCAGGACTGTTCCATCTTTATGAGCACATGATGTTTAAGGGCAACAGCAAATACAAGACATCAGAAGCAATGCAGCAGGCTATTCAAAAGCTTGGTGTTTCATCATATAACGGAACAACCGGCACAGAACACATCAACTATTATTTTACGGTTCCTTCTGACCGCGTAAAGGAAGGGCTTGAATTCTGGAACAGCGCAATCAGAACGCCGCTCTTAGACAAGAAGGAATTTGAAGCTGAAAAAAAGGTTGTGCTTTCAGAGATAAACGGCAATTTTGCAGAGCCTTCTTACATGGTGTCTTATGCAATTGCAGCTGCATGTTATCCTGAAGAACCATGGGCGATGCAGGCAGCAGGTGCACCTGACGTTGTTGAAAATGCCACAATCGCACAGCTTAAAGAAATTCAGAAAAACTATTTTATTCCGAATAATTCAGCAATTTTTGTTTCCGGCGATGTAGACCCGGACAAGATTTATAAGCTGGTAAACAAAATCTACGGCTCTTGGAAAAAAGGCAAAAACCCGTGGGAAAAGCGTGAACAGTATACGCTTAAGCCTGTTGAAAAGCCGCGCCTTCTGGTTATGCCGCACCCTCAGCTTTCAGAAGCTTTTGCAAGCGTAAACGTACTTTACCGCGGAATAGACACTGACTATGACACAGAATCTATTTATGCGGCAGATTTACTCAGCTCTATAACAGCACAGCCTCACAGTCTTTTCAGCCGCACAATGCTCCAAAGCGGCTTGAATATTCCGGAAGAAAATTACGTCAGCGTTGACTGCTCTATAAGCCGCCGCACCGGCAGATGGACGCATTACGCTACAATGCTTCAGCCTGACGGAACAACACCCAAGAAGGCGCTTTTGTTTGCAGAAAAGGCTCTTGAAGCTTTGTACGCAAGCATTCCGCCTGAAACAGCAGAAGGTGATGAAATTATCAACAGAATTATCAGAAGAAACCGTTATGACGAGCTTTACGAACATGAAACGGCGGGCAGCGTTATTTCCATTCCGCACGGCTGGTGGATTAACGGCAACACTGAAATCTGCTATGACTACAACGAAAAATTTGCAGCTACAACACGCGCCGACATGCGCAATTTTCTTGATAAGTACATAAAAGATCAGCCGCCAGTAATTGTTGTTCTAATCAATCCGGGATTATACAGGCAATATAAGGAAGCTTTTGACAAAGCCGGCTTTGAAGAAATAACAGCTGAAAATGCATATTACTTCAATTCAGACAAAACAGAACAGGCAGAGGGAGCAGAATAAATGAAAAAAATTGCTGTTTTTATTTTCAGTTTTTTTATTTTAGTTTTCAGTTATGCTGAAAATGTACAGAAATACACACTTTCAAACGGAATCGAAGTCTATATAAGAGACAACCAGATAAACGAAATTGACGCAATGCAGATTTTTCTGGTGGGCGGCACTGCCTATTACCCAAAAGAGCTTTCAGGCATAGAAGACGTTACTTTTGATATGATGCTTTACGGCTCAAAGAACTATACTTACGAGCAGTTCAAGGACACTTTGTACGATTTATGCTCTTCAGGCGGAAGCAGCGCGGCACACTACACCGGCAAGCTTTATATGGTAAGTATCCGCGAGAATTTCTTGAAAACAATGGACGTTTTTCTTGACGGTTTTCTAGAACCGCGCTTTGAGAAAAAATATTTCGATTTAATCATGCAGAACAACGCACAGCATATTCAGTCTATGCTGAATGACCCGGTAAGTTTAGGCTTTTACGAGGCAGACAAAGTATTTTTTGAAGGGCTTGCCGGTGAGACTTCAAGCACAGTTACACCAGAATCGTTTGACAACATAAGCCTTGAACTTGTTAAAGAGCATCACAAAAGTTTAATGGACGCAAAGCGCATCAAGATTGCCGCCGTTACAGGCATGGATAAAGACGAATTTCTTGCAGCACTTGAAAAAAAGCTCGGTTCAATTCCGTCTGTTTCAGATGAAATTAAAATGCCGCCTATAGAAAAGCCAAAGATTGCAGGCGCACCAATTAAGCTTGTGCACGAGAGTGCAGCAGGTGCAGGCTACATAATGCGCTTTTACAGAGCCGCGCCGTTAATAGCAGATGATTTTTATGCAGAAGCACTTGCCGAGACAATTTTTTCTTCAAATATGTACAATGTAATACGCTCAAAATACGGCGCGTGCTACACACCGTACTGCACAAACAACGGCGGCATGTCAAACACCGGTTATGAGCTTATCTATAAATGTACAGACTACGGGAACATTATTGCCGCCATGAAAGAAGCAAGAGAACTTATGGCAAAAAACAAGATTATCACCGGCTTAGACAAAAAGGGAAATTACATTTTCAGCACAATAGAAGCTGAGCTTGAAAGCTACAAAAACCAATACATTACAGCTTCTTACTCAAGCCAGCAGAAAACCTCAAGTCTTGCCGCAAGAATGGTTTCAGGCATTGTTCTTTATAACAACCCTGAAGCACTGGACAACACAATCGATAAAATCAGAGCAGTAAAACCGGCTGATATAAAGAAAGCATTTGAAAAATACGTATTGTCAGATGAAGAGCGCTGGGTTTCTGTAACAGGAGAGAACGACTTGTCAAAAATTGCCCTGCCCGGCGGGGAATGAGGTATTCAGACTTCTCCACCCTTTCTAAGATGCAGAAAGTCTTTTTGGTACAAAGGCTGAGAGAACAGAAAGCCCTGCACAAAATCTGCGCCTGATTTTTTTACAAGCTCATTTTGTGCTTCGCTTTCAACGCCTTCTATCAAAACCTTGAGCTTGTTATCTTTAAATGCGTCAATAAGGCTTATCAAGAGCCGCGAGCCTTCCACACTCTTTTCCATAGCGAGAAGCATAGCGCGGTCAAATTTGATAGTAGAAAACGGCAGCTCGACAATATTTGCAAAATTCGAATAGCCTGTACCAAAGTCATCAAGATAAAACAATATGCCGTTTCTGGCCAGCTCAATCATCCGCTCGCGGATCAGCGCAAAATCATCAATAAAGATGCTTTCTGTTATTTCAATGATTACGCTTGAAGGCGGAAGCGAATACCGCTTAAGCACTGCAAGAACATCGTTGACAATAGTCGGCTTTTTCATCTGGCTGACTGAAAAATTTATTGAAAGTGCATCAACAAAACCGCGGTTGTCATACATAAACTGACAGGCTTTTTCAAAAGCCACCATACCTAGATTTTCAATTAGGCTGTAGTTTTCTGCTACCCTAACAAATTCAACTGGAGGAATATCACCGATTTCCGTATTAAGCAGTCTTGAAAGAACTTCGGCATAGAGAAGCTTTCCTGTTTCAACTGAATAAATCGGCTGAAAGAAAATCTGAAACTGCTGGGAATCAAGGCGGAGTTCCCGCTTCAGAATGTTCAGAATCAGTTTTTCACGTTCAATCTGGCTGACATAAGTATCAGTACAAACTACCAGTGTCTCATCTTCTTTGCTGACTGGCTTCAGAAGCAGTCTGTTCACAATGTCCATCGCCGAACGGTACGAAGTAGCGTTTTCAGGCATAGAAAGTCCGGCAATCTGAATATCGATACTGCATCTTGCATCATAGTCGCTTTTTACCTGCCTGATTATTTCGTTCAAAACTGGAACTGAGTTTTTTATTTTGCTCATATCATCAGCAAGAACAGCAAATCTTGTCGAGCTGAGGACAAACGCGTTCTTATTGAAAAGTCTAGCAACGCCTTTTGAGAGATTGAAAATCAGCGCCTCAGTTGCTTCTATTCCGAGGTTTTCCTGAACAGCCGCAAAATTGTGAATTGCAATTACTGCAAATTTTCCTTTGTAGCCTTTGGACAGAACATGCGTCAGATATTTTTCAGTCAGCAGGTTTGTGCTAATGTCATATTCAATTAAATCAGACTGAATTGTAAGATAAATCAGCATAAGCAGCGCAAAAGACGATGTGCCGGTCATTACAAAATGCGGTATAAAAAACTGAATTCCAATAATCATTACTGAAATGACCGGATAAAGCAGAAAGACAACAAAAACACGCGGTGCAAGATATTTTTTGTTGAACACAGCAATCACCATCATTGACAGTGAATAAATGCCTGACAATATATAAGTCATATTCTTAAATATGCCGCGCGTGTAGCCTTTTACAGGGTCATAATAGAAAAGCAGACCAGTCTTAATATTAAGAAGAACAAAAAATGTATAAACTATAAGCGGAAACGCCAGAAACGAATAAATATTGCGTTTGTGCCTATGATTCACAGAAGCAAAATTATATCCGTATACTGTAAATGAATAAGGAATAAGCCCCATTTGAATAAAATAGAGCGTTGTTACAAAATTGCACAAAGGAAGCGGGTACGTTCTAAAATTGCGGATGCAGTTTATTGAAATAATATTAGTCAGAGCAGAGAGAAACACCAGCAGGGCACACAAAAAGAAAAGCCGGTGAATATGGTCAAATACAGTAAAAGACATGAACAAGTTAAAAAGCATGATGCCAGAAAGAATTACTACACAAAGTTCTCCTAAAACATTGTACATACCCAAAACTCCAACAACCAAAAAATCTATAAAAAATCCATATAATTTTAGCACAGCTTTATTAATAGCGCATCAAAAAAAGCAAAAAAAACATTCTGCCGTTTTAAGACAGAATGTTTCTCAATTTCTGAATTATAAAATAGTTGTGCCTTAGACTTTGAACAAGTCAATCTGCTGCCCGATTTCTTTAATTGAATCGGAAACTTGTCTTGAGATTGAATGAAGCTGAGCGCCAGTCTCGTTGATTGTGCGCGCACCGGCTGTCATTTCGTTCATGCTGTTTTTGATAACAGCTGTTGAGTCTTGGAGCATCTTAATTTCCTGAAGAATTGTCTTGTTTCCTGAAGCCATTTCAATAGAAGCAGAACGGACTTCCTGTGTACTTTCGTTCATTGTATGAAGGGCTGCAAGAATCTGCTTTGAGCCACTCTGCTGTTCTACCATTGCTTCTCTAAGCTGTCCCATAATTTCATCAGTCTGGCTAAGGCGAACAGAAAGATTGTTGAAAGTTTCCTCAGAATCCTGTGATGAAATAACTACAGATTCCAGTGCAGTTACAATTTTGTTCAGCTCATCACCAATTGTTCTTGACTGCTCTGAAGATGTTTCTGAAAGTTTTCGGATTTCATCTGCAACAACAGAGAAGCCGCGTCCGGCATCACCTGCGTGGGCAGCTTCAATTGCGGCATTCATTGCGAGCATGTTTGTCTGAGAAGCAATACCTGCAATTGCGGTGTTTGCTTCCTGAAGCAGTTCAGACTGAGATGCAATCATGCGGATAACATCGTTTACATTGCTCTGCTTGTCGATGCCGTTTCTGGCTTCAGTTGCAAGCTGGTTGAATTCAATTGACATTTTTGCAATGCTTGAATCAACGGCGTTGATATTTCCGATCATCTCCTCAACTGCCGCCGAAGCTTCTGAAACACCTGCTGCCTGATTCTGAATCATGTGCTCAAGAGAGTTGATGTTGTCTGCAATTTTTGTTACAGCTCCGGCCGTTTCTTCTACACCGTCAGCCTGTGATTCAACCAGATGGCTTACGCTTTCAATATTGCACAAGATTTGTGTAATAGAACAGCCTGTATTGTCTACGCTCTGTTTCAAGTCACCTTCAACAGAAGAAAGTCTGTTCTTTGATTTCATGACGCTGCTGACAATTGTCTGAAGCTTTTCTGCAAAAAGATTGAATCCGTCAACAAGCCGTCCGATTTCATCGTTTCTGACAACGTTTACTCTCTGGGTTAAGTCTGCATCACCCTGAGCAATTCCGATAATTGTGTTTTCAACAACTTGAAGCGGTTTAACAATTCTTGCGATTGCCACGCTGCAGAAAACAATAAGTGCAATAATGATAAAGAGGTTGAGCAGAACAATTGTAACAATTACCTGATGGCTTGATTCGTTTATCTGAGAAACAGGAACTTCAAGTCCGAGCGACCATGATGTGCCTCTTATAGGAGCATAAACAACAAGTTTGTTGCCTGTTCCGTTCTTGTAATAACCGTAAGAACTTTCACCTTCTGTCATTGCAACCGCAATCTCAAAAAGTCCTTCTGTATTTTCAAACTGACCTGTAAGATAATTTTCTTTCATAATGATGTCAGGATTCCAGTGAGCAAGCACTGTTCCGTTTCCGGCAAGAATGAACGCACGTCCGTCCTGCCCTACTCTGAT
>CADBUT010000076.1 GCA_902797925.1 uncultured Spirochaetaceae bacterium | reverse complement strand
TCTGCTGCTGCGAGGTACAGAAGAACGTGCAGCCCTTCTTTCTGCCTTTTGTCAGAAGCGGCTTCAGCGAATAATCGCCGTTGCGCATACTGCCTGTACCTGTTTCGTATAATTCCAGAAAAATGTGCGTTATTCCATTTTCTACAAGCTGAACATAACTTTCGGCTCTTAGCCCCGGATAAACGCGGCAGACAAGCATGTGGTTCGCCGCTTCACGTAAAACCTGCCGCATAACGAATTCGTCAGCATCTAAAAAGCCGTTGAAAAGACCGCTCAAAGGTCCTGCACCGCAAGTATAAAGCGGTGTCTTCATGTTCCAGTTAGAAAAACCGTCCGGCGAAGGGCGCTCAAATTTCAGGTTGAGCGGCGAAAGCAGCTTGCCGCCAAAAGCGACAAACACGCCCTGTTTTTCTTTGCAGGCGGTTTCAACCGCAAAATGCAGGTTCTCTTTTGCTTCAGAAGATTCATCGCTCGGCGTAGAAGAAGCTGTAACAACAACAGGCACTTCCGCATCAGAAAAAAGCCAGTACAAAAGCGGCGCCGTATAAGAAAGCGTATCTGTTCCGTGCGCAACTACAATGCCTGTCGCCGTACCTGTCGCAATCAGCGAGGCAATTTCAGCGATTAAAACAGCCCAGTCGGCAGGTTCAAGCTCTTCGCTCAGCATGCGGCCAAGCTGCACAACCTGATAATGAATCGAAGGGTCTATGTCCAGAAGCATTGACTTTAGAACGCGGCTGTCTGCGGCAATAACAGCGCCGTCTTTTGTGCGGCGGCCACAGATAGACCCGCCCATAGAGATTACATAGACAATATTGATATGCAGTTCTTCTTTTAAAAGACTTTTGACAACAAGCGGAGATGCAAGTCCGTCAGTCTCTTTCATTATAAGACCTGTCAAAAATTCAAGCGGTGCCATCTCGCCTTTACGCAGTTTTTCTGCTTCTTCTGGATTTGCGCTTATTGTTTTCTGCACCAGAGGAAGCAGAACGTCTTTGTCGGTAATCTGCTTCCAGTTGTTTTCCGCTAAAATCTCGTCCGGCTCGCCGCCCTTCTCGTGAAGGTGCTGCAAAAGCTGCTTTGCAATACTGCTGTGAATTTCACCCGATTTCAGAAGAATCATTACACGTGCAAACCGCTCCGGTGTTACAGGGCTTTGCGAAATTGAAGCACCAGACCATTTCAAAAGCTTCATAAATTCGCTGCAAAGCCAGTGCGCCGCCATTACCGGTTCAGCTCCTGCTGAAACAGCTTTTTCAAAAAAATCGGCTCTCGCCTTGTCGTCGCAGATAAATTCGGCGCGAACCTTTACAAGTCCATACTGGCTGCAAAGCCGCCTGCACCGCTCCGCAGGCTGTTCAATTTTAGAGTCAGCCGAAATTCCTGCAGAATCTTCTCCGGCAAGTTCCGAAAGAATTTCCGACATATCAAAAGGTTCTGCGTCCTCAAGAAGCTCAAACTGCCTTTTTTCAGAAGGCTCTGTCGGGCGCGGCTTATAGCTTTCCGTCAAATTCTGCCTTTCGTTCCAAAGGCGGCTTTCTGAATCTACCGTTCCGCCTGAAGACAGCACAGACTCCTGGCGGTCAATCTCTGCATTTACAGCTTTTCTTACAAAATTGAACGAATTCAAGTTTCTAAGCTTTACATAATAATCAGGCTTTTCGGGGTAGCGGGCAAGCGCAACATAGGCATTGCACCTTATAAGGCTCTCAACCGGAATATTCTCTACAAGACGCATATACTGAATGCGGCGGCGGAGCTCGTTTAAGAAAAGCTCAGCTTCTTCTCCAAGCTCAAAATCGGCGGCAGTTTTTATACGCACGCTGGCACAGCCTGCATAAGTGTAATCCATTCTAGAAACATTGTTTGAATGTGTAAGCCGGCCGGCGTCTTCTTCAATGCGGACTTCTTCAATTTTTATAAGCTTCTGCCTTTTGTGAAATTCAATTGGCATAACGCCTTTTTCAGCAACTTTTACAGAAAGCCCTGAAAAACCGGCTGATTCAGGCACATTCAGTTCTTCTTTATGGCGCTCGTAATATACGGTCTTTAAAATATTGCAGTTGAAGGCTTTTAAAAACGTGCAGACTTTTTTACAGACTTCGCTGTTAAGAACAGGTTTTTCACCCGGCATAAAAGCTTTTCTTTGTGTTGAAACTAAAATTCGGACTTCAAGATAAATGTGAGACTGAAACATACGACCTTCTTTGCGCTCAGAAAACAATTTCAGATTTTTATTAGAAAACTATACTATTTTTTGCAAATTTATGATATAGTGATATTTAGCATTTCTAAAAAGTTCAACTGCAAGCTGAAAAAGGAGCCTCTGTGAATAAACGCGATTTTCCTAAAGTCCATTTTTACGATCAGGATTTTGTTGACATCTACGATAAGGCATGGTCATGGTTACAGGACTTCTGGCAGGATCCAAAAACCGGCGCTGTTGCCGAAGATAAAATCGGTTCAGAGCTGTTTCTGTATCCTCAGAACAACGAGCTGATTATCGACCAGTTTGAATCTATCTTTGCCTCGTTCTTTCTCGTTTATTCAAACAGAAATTTCCCTGCAAACCAGAATTTGGACTATCTTTACTCAAAGCAGGAAGAAAGCGGCGCTATACGCTGGAAATATAACACTAAGACAGGCGAACCTGTCATCTCAAAGGAAAATCCGGAAGGCGTAGGAATTCCGCTTTTTGCATGGGTTGAATATAACCTTTACCACAAGTCTGCAAACAAGAAGCGCATAAAGGAAGTTATGCCCGTCATGCAGAAATACATGACATGGCTTGAGAAGACCTTTAAATGCGAAAACGGTCTTTATACTTGCCCTGTTGCCGCCACAACAATGACAAATTCACCGAGAGAAGGTGCAAAGTATCTTGTAGACTTCAACAGTGCGCTCGCCGTAAACGCATTGTACATGTCTGCAATGGGCGACATTCTCAACGACAAAGACTTGAGCTTTATGTACAAGCGCATGTACTTCTCTTTGAAAACACGCATCAACTCGCTTATGTGGAATCCTGACACAGGCTTCTACCACGATCTTGACGAGAACGGCGAGCGGCTTCCTGTAAAAACAATCGCCGGTTTCTGGCCGATGATTGCAGAAATTCCAAACGAAGATAAGGCAGACCAGCTTGTAGAGCACCTTACAAACCCGGAAACGTTCGGAACAACACATCCGTTCCCGACACTTTCTGCCGATGATCCGCATTTTGACCCGGACGGAAACGAATTCTGTGGAAGCGTCTATCCGCCTTTCACATTTGTTGTAATTAAGGGACTTGAAAAGTACCAGAAATGGGATTTGGCACGTGAATGTTCAATCAGACACCTTTACCAGATTCTTGACGCACTGCTTTTAGACGGCCACACAAAAGGCGACCTCTGGGAAGCTTATTCACCTGTAAAAGACGGTCCTGCAAAATCACCGACGAATCCGGATTTTCCTAAGAAACGCTACATACATTACACAGGTCTTTCTACAATTGCCCTGATGATTGAAAATGTCATCGGACTTTACATAAGCCTGCCGAGAAAAACTGTTGACTGGATTATTCCGAACCTTGAGATAATGGGCATTGAAAACCTTTCGTTGAAGCGCAACCTCATCACGATTCTCTCAAACAAGAGCCAGCGCGGTTGGGAAATTCACATGGAAAGCGAAAAGCTCTATTACTTTACAATCAACATTCTCGGAGAAAAGAAAAAGACATTGCCGATTCCTTCCGGTAAATGTTCTATGCTTATAGACAAGCTATGACAAAACTTGAAGCCGTTATCGAAATTGGCTCTACGGGCATAAGGCTGGCTGTTGCAGAAATTACTGATGACAACAGCTGGTCTTTTATCGATTACTCAGAACTACCCGCTGCACTCGGCTGGGACGTTTTTACGACGTCTTTTGTTTCAAGAGAAACACTTATCCAGTGCCTTCAAATTCTTAACAGATTCAAGGAACAGATTGCCACATGGCAGATTGACAGCGCGCACACCACAATTGTGGCGACAAGTGCACTGCGCGAGGCAAGAAACCGGGACGCCGTCTTAGACCGCATACGGATAAAGACCGGCTTTACTGTAAGAATAATCGACGGCATTGAAGAAAACAGGCTTATGTACATAGCCGTCCTGAACGCCCTAAAAGAGCAGATGCCGAGATTCAAAAAGTCTAATTCAATCATCATAGACGTAGGCGGCGGCTCTACAGAGCTTATGCTGCTTCACCGCGGCGAAATGGTTGCGGTGCACAGCCTGCGTCTCGGCACAGTTATTATAGAGCAGCACATCAAGTCGATGATGGGCACAGAAAAAGACGCGCGCCGCTTCCTTGAAGAATTCATCAACAATACAGGCTTAAACTTAAATAAAGAGCTTTCTCTTGCAAAAGTGCACCAGTTTATAGCCACCGGCCAGGAAGCGCAGCTTGTCGCGGGCAAAATCGGCAAAAAGATTTCTGACAACTGCTGGATTATAAGCCGCGACGACTTTCAGGAATTTGTAACAACGATTCAGAATTATTCAATTGATGAATGTACGGCTCATTTTAAGATTCCGTACTCAGAGGCGCGCTCGCTGACGATAAATCTGCTTACTTACCAGCTTTTTATAAACTTAACCGCCGCAGAAGAAATTCTTGTAGTAAAAGCTTCTATACGCGAAGGAATAATTGCCGGAAAATACACAGCCCCGAACAAGGCATTGCAGGCAAACTTTACAAGCCAGGTAATTGCGTCTGCGCTCAATCTCTGCCGGAAATTCCGTGTTGACGAAGCACATGCACAATATGTAAGGGCAACCGCGCTTAAATTTTACGACAAACTTCAGGACGAGCTGGGCTTTGAAGGGCGCGAGAGACTTCTTCTTGAAGTTGCAGCCCTGCTCCACGACGTAGGAACTTTTATACGCAGCCAGAACCACGAACTTCACAGCCTTTACATAATCTCAAATTCTGAGATTTTCGGTCTAAGCAAAGACGACATGATTATAGTCTCTAATGTTGCGCGCTACCACAAAGGAGTGCCGCCAAGACCGACAGACACCAAATTTTACGCGCTTCCGCCGCAGGACAGAATTACGGTTCAGAAATTAGCTGCAATTCTTAGAATTGCTGACGCGCTCGACAGAGGACACACACAGCGCATAAAAGACTTTAAGATTGAGCTGAAAGATGAGGCAATGCATCTTGCAGTCAACGGAGTCAACAACACAACGCTTGAGCGCAACGCGCTTGCAGAAAAAGCCGATTTATTTGAGAACATATTCGGTTATAAGGTTATTTTGCACTAAGGTAATTATATGTCTGAGAAATACCGTTTTTTCAACAGAGAACTATCATGGATTGAATTTAACGCACGCGTTCTGGCTCAGGCAGAACGCAGCGATGTTCCGCTTCTTGAGCGTGTAAAATTCTTAGGAATAGTAAGCTCTAATTTTGATGAATTTTTTATGGTGCGCGTTGCAAGCCTTAAGCGCCAGCAGCGCAAAAACCCTGAATGGAAGGATATTTCCGGTCAGACAGCGCAGGCTCAGCTTGACGCAATATCAAAGCGCGTGCACCAAATCTTAAAGCAGCAGTACAAATGCTTTAACAGTGAGATTCTGCCGTCGCTTTCTCAATACGGAATAAAATACATAAGCCGGAATGATTACACTGAAAAACAGCTCGAATATCTTAAAAAGCTTTTTCTTAATGAGATTTTCCCGCTTCTTACGCCGCTAAGAACAAATTCGCTGATGTTTCCGCATGTCTCAAACCTGCGGCTTCATGCAGCATTTCTTTTAAAACCGATGTTCAGCAATAAAGAGACACAGAACTTTCTCGGTGCAGTGCCGCTGGAAGAAAATCCGCTCGCCATTGTACAGGTTCCTTCCAGCATAGACCGCATAGTCTGGCTGCCGGAAGACTCTGACTTGCGGAGCTTTACAACTCTTGATGACGTAATACAGACTTTCGGTACTTATCTTTTTCCGGGTTTTTCAGTTGAAGAGACGCTTATTTTCAAAATTACGCGCGACGCAGACTTTGCCGTTGATGAAGACCGAAGCAGCGATTTTATTCAGGCAATGGAAGAAGTGCTTGAGCAGCGGCAGAATTCGTTTATCGTGCGCATAATGACAAATTCTTCGAGCAAGACTATTGCAAAAGCCTTGACCGACATGCTCAAACTGCAAAAGCAGGACGTTTATGAGGTTGACGGGCTTGTAGATTTGGGCTTTCTCACAGAGCTTGGCAGCATAGATTCCGCACCGGAATTCAAATACCCGCAGTGGAAGCATTTTAAGACTTCAGCGCTTTTAAGGAATTCTCCCTGGGATGTGCTGAAGCTTAAAGACGTACTGCTTCATGTTCCGTACGAATCTTATGATTCTGTCGTCAATTTTCTGAATATGGCAGCAGACGACCCGGACGTACTTGCAATTAAGATTACACTTTACAGAACAAGCGGAAATTCTCCGATTGTGCAGGCTCTTGAGCGGGCGGCGCATAACGGCAAGCACGTTACAGCTTTTATTGAGCTTAAAGCGCGCTTTGACGAAGAACGGAATATTTCCTGGGGCACACAGCTTGAGCGGGCAGGCGTTATCGTCGTTTACGGCATTGTGAATCTCAAAGTTCATGCAAAAATGCTTCTGGTTATACGCCGCGAAAACGAAGGCATAAAGCGCTATGTGCATCTTTCTACAGGCAACTACAACGACAAAACGGCAAGAACTTACGCAGATTTTTCGCTTTTTACAAGCAGAACCGAAATTGCGAATGACGCCACAGTATTCTTCAACATGATTTCGGGCTATTCTTCGATTCAGACTATGAAATGGCTTTCAATAGCCCCGATTGACTTGAAGACGCGCCTGCTTACGATGATTGAGCGCGAAACAGAGCATGCAAGACGCGGAATGAGCGCGTTAATCATGGCAAAGATGAACAGCCTCGGTCACGAAGAGATTATACGCGCGCTCTACAAGGCAAGCTGCGCCGGCGTGAACATTCTGCTGAACGTGCGCGGCATCTGTATGCTTGTGCCCGGCGTAAAAAACATGAGCGCCAACATAAAGGTTGTGAGCATAATCGACAGATATTTGGAACACGAGCGCATTTTCTATTTTCAGAACGGCGGCGATGAAGAGCTTTATCTTTCAAGCGCAGACTGGATGCCGCGCAACCTTGAACGGCGTGTTGAGCTTATGTTTCCGGTTGTACAGGAAGACCTTGTAAAGCAGCTGAAAGATGCGTTGGGCGCATATTTTGCAGACACGGTTCAGTCTTTTGAGCTAAACAGTGACGGCACATGGCAGAGAAAACAGGCTTCAGAAGAGCCGGCAAGAGCACAGGCTTTCTTTTACCTTGAACAGATGAAAAAAGCCTCAGTTTTTGACAGCGATAAGCCAAAAGAATTTGTCGTAAGACGCAATTCATAGGTATTGCGGTCTATGATGATTTGTCATTGCCCGGCGTGACCGGGCAATCTTGCAATAAACTTTATCCGGCGAAGCAGAGATTATCGGGTCAAGCCCGATAATGACATTGTTGAAATAAAAAAGCCTGTCTAAAGGTAGACAGGCTTTCTCACTTCGTTCGTTGGGCCATCCTGGATTTGAACCGGGGACCAAAGGATTATGAGTCCTCTGCTCTGACCGCTGAGCTAATGGCCCGAATGTTTTAAGATACTAGCATATAATCAGTTTTTTGACAACACGCCACGGCAATTTTTTCTGGTCTGTGCAGGGCTTTGCTGAAGTTGTATGGGTATATAAAAAAAGCTGCCCGGTAGATTGAAGTTTACCAGACAGCTTTTTAAGTAGCATCAACAGATACTAGTTGTACATGCTAAATGTTGCGGTACCACTTCCAGATTTTTTCGTTACATTAAAAGAGTGCCCATCGTCAGCAAAATTAACTGTCCAATTGACTATTTCGGTGTTGCTGCTATCTTTTATCACAAGATTCACATTTGAAAGACCTGTCGGCTTATTATAAGTACAAGCACCTTTATCAACACCCTCTAATGTAACTGTAACAGTATTGGCGTCACCTGCACCAAATAGAAATCTTGTTGGCTTACTATTATCG
>CADBUT010000075.1 GCA_902797925.1 uncultured Spirochaetaceae bacterium | reverse complement strand
CTGAAAAGATTATCAAGCGTGCAGTTAAAGATTTTGCAAAGCTCAAAGGCTTTTTCCATTTCGGGCATGGCTTCGTCTGTTTCCCATTTAGAAACTGTCTGACGGCTCACGTTCAGTTTTTCTGCAAGCCCTTCCTGTGTAAGATTCTTGCTCAATCGGCGCAAATACTGAAGATTTTTTCCAAAACTCATTTTAGTCTCCTGTGTTGGCGGGCCGGCCAAAGCCCGCAGTGTGATGTCTGCAACGCGTTACAGAAACAACAATAGCACAGGCTGAAGCAAAACACCAACAACCGGCAACTGCTTTTTTCGAAAGCTCCGCAACTTTAAGTTGCGCTTTCCTTCTTTTTCTAATGGCGAAAAAGCTGTACAATGAGCGCATGGATTACACGATTATTATTCCGGTTTTGGCTTATGTTGCCATAATCGCAGACATTGCTTTTAGGCTTTTGAAGCAGCCAAAAGAAAAAGAAGCGCTCGGTAAATGCCTGTTACCGTTGTCGCGCAAGATTAAAAAGACAAATTTCATCTTGATTTTTCTCATTCTGGTTTTTGTCGCGCTTCTTTTCGTCAGAAAATTTCAGCTTATAATTGAAGTTGTCTTTGCGCTGATTGCCGTTATGGCGGTTGACATGGCTGTTCAAGATTTCTTTCTTCAGCAGCTGAACGGCATCTATGAAAACGCAATCATAAGTCTCGGCAAGAAGATTCTGAAAAGCAATGTTGCCGCTTTTCCGACTTTTGAATACGAAGACGATTCGGAAGACGCTTCTTCTGTTCCGCCGAACATGCTGAAGATTGTTACCGAAGAGAACGGCACTATTTATCTTGAATTTATCTCGCCCGAAGAGCGCACCGAAGCGGCGCAGATTTTGAAGAACTGGCTTTAATAGAATGTCACCCCAAATTAATTTCGGGGTCTGCTATAAATTATGCGTTAAGCTAATAAGGCAAATGCTGAGCTTAAAGCCGCCCAAATTTTAAAGAATTGGCTCTGACAGTTGGGCTTTTGTACAAAGGCTGTCGGTTTTTGTAAAAAAAGCGGCGTGTTTCGCCGGTAAATCCCAAAATGTAGATAAAGCTATTGCGAAACAAAAAAAGCTCAAAGAGCATTCACTCTTTGAGCTTGAGAGGCGCCGAGCAGAATCGAACTGCTGAATAACGGTTTTGCAGACCGCTCCCTTACCACTTGGGCACGGCGCCATGGTGTGGTAACTATAGCAAAAACACCCCTCTTTGTCTAGTAGAAACCTCAAAAAAATTGCCCCGCATTAAGCGCCGCTAAACAAGCTCGTGGCAAAAGAGACTTGAAAGCATGGCGCAAAATCGGCTATTCTTTTCACATTATGGCAGAGCAATATTACGATTTTATTATCATTGGCGGCGGTGCGGCTGGTCTTACGGCAGCTCAGTACGGTGCACGCGCCAACCTTTCAACGGCTGTGCTTGAAAGTGCCTCAAAAGGCGGTCAGTCACTCTTAATCAACGACCTCGAAAACTATCCGGGTGTTTTTCCGGCTGTTTCAGGCTACGAGCTTATCGAAGTTATGGTTAAGCAGGCAAAATCTTTCGGTGCAGAATTTCTTACGCTGACAGTTAAGTCTATAGAAAAGAAAGATTCGCTTTTCGAAATTACGACAAACAAAGGCGTAATTACGGCAAAAGCAGTATTGCTCGCCACTGGCGCAAAGCACCGCCATCTCGGCATTGAAGGCGAAACCGAGCTTGCAGGCAAGGGCGTTTCTTATTGCGCTTCCTGCGACGGGCCTTTTTTCAGAAACAAGCGCATCTGCGTAATCGGCGGTGGCGACGCTGCCTGCGATGAAGCGACTTTTCTTTCAAATTTGACTGATAAAGTGTATTTGATTCACCGGCGGGATAAATTCAGGGCGCAGGCTGCTGTTGCTGAGCGCGTCATGAAAAACCCGAAAATCGAAATAATGTTCAACAAAACGCCGGTCAAAATAAACGGCACGAACAAGGTCGAGTCAATCGTTCTTAAAGACGTAAACACAGGCGAAGAGATTGTTCACGAAACAGACGCAGTTTTCATTTTTACGGGTATGATTCCGCAGACTGCATTGGCAGATTTGGCAGAAAAAGACGAAGCCGGTTATGTCGTTACAGACGAAAACATGGAAACTTCTGTCAAAGGCCTTTTCTGTGCAGGCGACGTACGCTCAAAGCCTTTCAGACAGATTATAACGGCAGCGGCAGACGGCGCTTATGCGGCGCACGCAGCTGAAAAATACATTCGCGGCGAATAAGGGCTTTTTGTGCGGAACGTTATTTCTTTTACCAGATTTCTTCTATTCTTTCTCGTTTTAAGCGCGTTTTTGGGTATTTCAGGCTGCAAAAAAACTGAAATCTTCAATAAAACTGAAAATACAGAACTTACTGAAGAACAGCTTGCAGAGCAGAAGCAGCTTACACTTTCAAAAGAAGAAGAAATCCGCGAAGAGATAAAAGAAAAAGCCGCAAAAGATGCTGACTTAAACTTTTGGAGCGATTACCCTGCCGACATTCTGGCCGAAGAAATTGCGCGCCGCATGACAGACGAAGAGCTGCTTTCTCAGCTTTTTATGTTCGGCTGGGCGGGTGCAGAACCGAGCAAGCTTGTAACTTATTGGGTTGAGCAGCGCCACATCGGTTCAATTAAAATCTTCGGGTGGAACACGGACAATATAGAACTTGTCGCTAAAAACATTACGACTCTTCAGAATAAGTCTATGGACGGCCGTTTCAAGATTCCGCTTTATGTTGCAACAGATCAGGAAGGCGGCTGGATTAGACACGTTAAAGGCAGCACAAGCGACACGCCGGGAAACCTCGCGATAGGCGCGTCAGGCTTTCCGCAGGACGCATATTATTCGGGCTACTACATTGCAAAAGAGCTACGTGCGCTCGGTATAAACATGAATTTTGCGCCTTCTGTTGATTTATACACAAACCACGATTCAACGATAATAGGACCGCGCTCTTTCGGCGAAGACCCAGAAAAAGCCGCAGTTCTTGCGTCTGCATTTGTTTCAGGCACATTAAAGGCGGGCGTAATTCCTACAGCAAAACATTTTCCCGGTCACGGCGACACAGGTATTGATTCGCACGGAAAACTGCCGGTAATTGACATAAACAAGGACACGCTCTTTAACAGAGAGCTTCTGCCGTTCAAGTACCTTATAGAAGAAGGTATTCCTGCAATTATGACAGGGCATCTTGCTTTTCCGCAGATTACGCGCGACGAAGAGCCTGCATCGCTTTCAAAGATTTTTATAAAAACCATTTTGAGAGACACCCTGCAATTTAAAGGGCTTGTAATTTCAGATGACATGATGATGAACGGCGCAACAAACTATGCGGGCGGGCTTGCTCATGCCGTAACGCTTGCAATTGAAGCCGGCAACAATATTTTGTGTTCTTCAACCACTCCGCAGATTAATTCTGCCTTGTGGACTGAAAATATCGAAAAAATGAAGACAACGCCGAGCTTCCGCAGGGCTGTTTCAAGAGCATGTGAGCAGGTTTTGCGTTCTAAGCTTGAATATTTCAAAAGCGAAAACGCAGTGCCGATTCTGCCGGATATAAGCGCAATAGCTTCTTCAGTACCAGACCCGGAAGGAACGAAATTCTTCATAGAACAGGCTTGCCGTTCAATTACGTTTTACGAGAAAGGCAGTCTGCCTTTGTGGCCTTCACGCTCAGGCAAAGTGCTTCTTGCGGCACAGTTTCAGGAATTTTTCGACGAGGGCGTAAAGCGTTACCCTTCATCGGGGCTTTTCTATTTTAAGTACAACCCTGCCGCAGAAGACCTCAATAAATCTTGCAGCGAAATTAAATCTGTGGCAAGAAGCTACGACACCATTATGATTTTTGTTCCGAATCAGGCTGCCGCAACAGTTGCGCAAAGTCTTAAAGATTCGGGCAAAAACGTGATTGTCATTTCGGCTCTTTCGCCGGTGCTTGTGCTTGACGGCTTTGACTGGGCTGATTCAATTGTGCTGACTTACAGTTATTCGCCTTTTACG
>CADBUT010000074.1 GCA_902797925.1 uncultured Spirochaetaceae bacterium | reverse complement strand
TCCATTGAATCGCGGAAACGCAATGTTACTGTGTTGTATTCTGGGCTGCTTGAATCAAGCGTACCCGGGTCGATTGTAACGCAGAATGGTGTACCAATTTCGTCCTGACGGCGGTAGCGTTTGCCGACAGTGCCGCTCTGGTCATAGTCTGTTACAAAGTCTTCCTTAAGCTCCTGCTGAATTTCCTTAGCCTTTTCAGCCATGCCGTCTTTCTTCATAAGCGGAAGGACTGCAACTGTAACAGGCGCAAGGCGCGGGTCAAGGTGAAGCACTGTGCGGTAGTCTTCAGCACCGTCTGTGCCTACGTTCTGCTCTTCATAAGCTTCGCAGAGGAACATGAGGAAGTTTCTGTTAAGACCTGCAGATGTTTCAATTACATACGGAATGTACTTCTTGTTGCCGTCGTCCTGATCGATATAGCTCATGTCTTTCTTTGAATACTTCATGTGCTGAGAAAGGTCAAAGTCTGTGCGGCTGTGGATGCCTTCAACTTCTTCAAAGCCGATCGGGAAGTTGTAAGTGATGTCATAAGCATCTTTTGCGTAATGCGCCAATTTGTCGTGGTGATGCCACTTGAGGTTTTCTTCCTTGATGCCGTATTTCAGATAGAACTGCCAGCGGTCTTTTCTCCAGCGGTCAAATGTCTCGTCTTCAGTTCCCGGTTTGCAGAAATATTCCATTTCCATCTGCTCAAATTCGCAAGTGCGGAAAATGAAGTTCTTGAAGATAATCTCGTTGCGGAAAGACTTGCCGACCTGTGCAACGCCGAAAGGCACTTTCATGCGGTTAGACTGAACGATGCTCTTGAAATCTGTGAAGATTCCCTGGCATGTTTCCGGGCGAAGGTAAACAAGAGAAGATTCTGTTGCAACCGGGCCTTGATAAGTTTTGAACATGAGGTTGAACTCGCGGACGTCTGTCCAAGAATGCTTGCCGCAAGTAGGGCAGTTTATGTTAGCGTCGATAAAAGCCTTCATTTCTTCGTGGCTCATTGTATCAACTGGCTTGTCTGTCTTTGCATTATGGCTTTCGCAATAGTCTTCGATGAGCGTATCTGCGCGGAAGCGTGCCTTACATTCACAGCAGTCTACCATCGGGTCTGAAAAGTGTCCGACGTGACCAGATGCTTCCCATGTAGTGTGATGCTGGAAAATTGCGGAATCAAGTCCAACAACATCATCGTGAAGCTGTGTCATGTAGTGCCACCACTCATTCTGAATGTTGCGCTTGAATTCTACGCCGAGTGGTCCATAGTCCCATGCACCTGCCATGCCGCCGTAAATTTCTGATGCCTGATAAACAAAACCGCGTCTTTTACAAAGACTGATGATTTTGTCGAGCGTACATGCGTGTGCATCTTTTTCGTTTGCCATTTTTATTCTCCTTTTTCCACAACTGGCTTGAAGTGGTATCTAGATATAATTGAGAAATGTTACCATGAAATAAATATCTTTTCAATGAGCTGTTTTTAGGGGAGACAAGAACCTCTACTCGCAAGCGGGTTCTTTTCTCCCCTAAAAACCCCTCTTTTTTCCAGCAGCGATTAGGGGCTCCGCCCCTAATAACCCCGGATTGTTCAAGTATTATCGATTAAACTACACGTGTGTAGATTTGTACGGTCACTGAGCGTAGTCGAAGTGACCAAGGATGCGGGCTTATGTATACAGGCTGCCGGTTTTGCGTTTCGCGTTGGGATTAATCTCAAAAATAAAGAAAACTGGCGAAACGCGCAGTTTCCGCTTTGCGAAAACTGCTGGGCTTGAGCAAAAAGCGGCTCTTTTCGCCGCATAAGCTTTAACCGTAGAACAGGCTACCGCGAAAAGAACTTGCCCCAGATTGCGCTTATCAGGAACACGATGATGTTCACGGCTACTATGGTTGAGCCGACTGGGGTTGAGAAGAGAATTGAGAGCAGGATGCCGGTTACTGCGCAAACAACAGAGATGACCGCAGAAGAGATAACCGCGCTCTTAAAGTTGTTGAAAATGCGCATCGAGGCGAGTGCCGGAAAGATTATCAGCGCAGAAATGAGGAGCGAGCCTACAAGGTTCATTGCCAGAACTATGATGATTGCCGTGATGACCGCGATAAGCAGATTGTACAAATCAGCTTTTGCGCCGGTTGCCTTTGCGAAAGTTTCGTCAAAAGTGACGGCGAAGATTCTGTTGTAGAAAAGCACAAAGAAAATGACGACAAGCACAGAAAAGACCGAGCACATTATGACTTCGCCTTTTGTGAGCGTCAAAATCGAAGTTGAGCCGAACAAAGTGCTGCACACGTCGCCGGTTATGTTTGCAGAAGTCGAAAAGACGTTGAGCACCAGATAGCCGATGGCGAGCGCGCTAACGGAAAGCATGGCGATTGCGGCATCACCTTTGATTTTGGTGTTCTGGCCTGTGCGCAAAAGCAAGATTGCGGCTATTACAGTTACAGGCATTATCAACACAGTGTCGCTTGCAAGGTTAAAGATTGTCGCCACGGCCATTGCGCCGAATGCCACATGCGAAAGACCGTCGCCGATGAAAGAGTAGCGCTTGAGCACTAGCGTAACGCCGAAAAGCGAAGAACAAAGCGCAATCAGCACGCCCACAATGAGCGCATAGCGCACAAACGGAAAGCCCATATAAAAATGCAGTGTCTCAAATATAGAAGAAAATTCTGTCATTTGCTGAATGTCTCCTTGTGCGTGCGCACGTAATCAGAAGCGGTGCAGAAAATGCTTTTGTCTTTCTGAATGCAAAGCACATGGCTTGCGTAAGGCAGTGCGCCCATAATGTCGTGCGAAACCATGATTACGGCTATGCCTTCGGCGTTGAGCTTCTTTATAAGAAGATAAAGCTCGTTGGTTGCTTTTGGGTCTAGCCCGGTCACAGGTTCGTCTAACAAAATAAGCTTAGACGTGGCGCATAAGGCGCGCGCAAGCAAAACGCGCTGCTGCTGGCCGCCGGAAAGTGTGCGGTAACATGCGTCTTTAAGGTGCATAATTCCCATTTTTTCGATTGAATCTAGCGCGAGTTGCTTTTCAGCCTTGCCGTAGAACGGTTTGAAGCCGCATTTCGGCAGCGTGCCCGAAAGTACAATCTCGAATACAGAAGCCGGAAAATCTCGTTGAATGGCGCTCTGCTGCGGCAAATAGCCAATCTCATTCGGCAAAAGCCCGTCGCCTGTGGTCAAACTACCTGAAAGCGGCTTTAAAAGATGTAGAAGCGTCTTTATCAGCGTTGTCTTGCCAGAGCCGTTCTCGCCGATGATGCAAAGATAATCGCCCTTGCTTACGGTGAACGAAAGCGGTGCGGCAACAGGCGCGTTGTCGTAACCTAACTGCAAATTTTCAGCTGTAATATATGCCATCAGCCAGTTCCTTTTTCTAGTTCAAGGCCTTTTGCAAGGCTTCTAGGTTTTTTGCCATAATCTCAATGTAGCTTGCGCCGGCTTCAATGTCTTTTGACGTGACCGACTGCATTGAATCAAGCGCAACAACTTCTGCGCTTTTGCCCGCGTTTGCAATGATGCTCCGCGCAATCTTCTGGTCAGACTTTTCGATTGTGAGCACAACCGGCAGCTCAAGCTCTGAAACTTTGCCAGCCAGAAATGCGATTGTCTCAAAGCTTGCTTCTGACTCTGCGCTGCAGCCCGAAAAAGCCGCAAAATATTCAAGCCCATAATCGTCAACCAAGTATCTGAACGGAAACCTGTCGCCGAAAAGGAGCGTGCGCCGTTTTGCGCTGCCGACAGTTTGTGCATAGCGTGAATCAAGCTCTTTGAGCTGCGCAATGTATGCGGCTTCGTTCGCCCTGAACGCGGCTTCGTCTGCGCTGTCAAGGCTGCACACTGCGTCGGCAATGCTGTGCACAAAGATTTCAGCGTTTCTCAAAGAGAGCCACACGTGCTCGTCGTTGTGCTCGCCAGAATGATTGTGTCTGGCCTGGTCTGAATGTTCTTCGTTGTGGCTGTGCTCGTCTTCGCCGTCGTGGTGCGCTTCATGCTCATGCTCTTCAGCGCAATCTTCGTCGCAGTCTTCGCCGTGATGATGGTGGTCATGCTCGTCCTGCATTCCTTCGATTGTCTCTTCAAGCTTTGCACCGCTGCCGAGCGTCTCAAGCAGGTTGATTACAATCATGTTCTTGTTTGTTGCTTCGCTCAGGCAGTCTTTGACCCAGACATCAGATTCTCCGCCAACGTGAATGAACAAATCGCTCGAAGCTATGCGCACCATGTCTTGCGCCGTTGGCTGATAGTTGTGCAGGTCTGTGCCCTTGCTCATAAGCAGCGCCACGCTGAATTTGCTTTCGCTGCCGCTTATAATGTTCCGAACCCAGTCGTATTGCGGAAACGTCGTGCAGACGATGCTGATTTTTTCAGTTTGCCTTGTGCTGCCTTTTGCGCAGCCCGAAAAAAACGCCGCGCCGAAAACTGCGGCAATTGCACAGATTTTTGCGGCCAAGCTTTTGCATGTATGTCTTGTTTTTATGTCTTTGTTCTTCATATATTCGTTTTAATGCTGAATTTGCAAGTCATTTGCATTTTATTAATATAAAATACCATTGTCAATCGCTTTTTAGAGATTAATACAAAGTTGTCACTGTCGGGCTGATTCAAGTTTGTCATAATCGGGCTTGCCCCGACAACTTTTGACATTAAGGCTTTTGTTTCGGTGTTGATTTATTCGATGTGCAGAAAATTATAAATCGCCGGTGTTATATCTGTAGCGGTATCTTGATATTCGTTTCAGCTGACCGTTATCGTAGTATTCGTTTTCGTAATATTCATCAAAGCCGTAACCATC
>CADBUT010000073.1 GCA_902797925.1 uncultured Spirochaetaceae bacterium | reverse complement strand
GTTCCGTCTTCGTTCAAGTAGCCGAACCATTCGCTGCCGGGGCGTTTGTCAACCACATAATTTTCGATATATTTGAACACGCGCTCCGCCGCATCTTTGAACGGCGAAGAACCGTGCTTCTGATATTCGTTGTAAAAGCCGACGACCGCTTCAGCCTGAACCCACCAGATGCGCGTCTTGTCAACTTTTGTTGTTCCTGTGCGCTCGCCGCGCGCTTCGTTGCAAAGCGAATCGTTCATGAAAGCACATTCAAGGATTTTCTTTGCAAGCACGCTCGTATACGCGCGCGTGTCTGAAATAAGCGCTTTGAGCAGCGGAATTTCAGACTTGCCGAAAAGCTCAATATGATTTTCAAGCACTTCGCAAGCTCTGTCGAGCAGCCAGCTTGCCTCAATGTCGTGCCCATAAGAATGAATGTCGCCGAGCGGATTCATCTTCTCGTCAAAGAAAACCTCAAGCCGCTCAAAATCATCGTAATAAAGCTTTTCGCTAAAAAGAATCAGTATATTCTTAAGCTTTTGTGCAACGCGCGGATGTGAATCAACATCAAGAAGCGCAGTGTAAGCTTCAAGCAGATGAAGCAGCGTGTTCATCGTCTTGTCGGCAACAACACCCTGGTCGCAGATTGCACTTTCAACCGGCTTCTTCCAGTCCGCGCTGAAAGCTTCAAGATAGCCGTAAAAATCTGTGCAGTAAGCTTCTATGCACTCAAAAAGCTCGTAAGCGTGGCGCAGAGCTTCTTTGCGGCCGGTTGCTTCAGCATAAGCGGCAAGCGCATAAATGCCGAACGCCTGATTGTATGTGTTCTTCGTACTGTCAGCGCAAGAGCCGTCCGCATTCATCATCCAGAAAAGTCCGCCGTTTTCGCGGTCAAAGCAATATTTGGTCAGAAACTCATAGGCGTGGTCAGCAAGCTTTTTGTTCTGCTCGCCGCCGATTGTATTGTAAACAGTTGAATAAAACCACAGAATACGGCTGTGCAAGATTACGCCTTTCTGTGCGTTCTTGTTTACGCGCAAATCATGGCCGACATAGCCGTAAAAACCGCCGCGCTCAAAATCGGCAAGCTTATTCCAGTATGGCAGAATTATGTTCTTTAAATGAGCAACAGCCTGCTCTTTCATTAAAAAATCTCCGTTTTCGCCAGTCTTTTCCGTTTTAACAGAAGCAGACGCACGTTTAATTTCTTCTATAAATTGTTTTCTATGTTGAAGGGGAATATTTTCAAAAAGGCTGTCATTTTCAGACGGAACAAAAACTTCTTTTGTGTAGCCGCAGACAGGACAACGCCAGTCAGCAGGTACATCATCAAAGTCTAAAGGATTGTCTAAGCAATAATATTTTGCCGCAACTTCTGCATCAAATTCGTAGCCGCAGACACTGCATACATATTTTCTTGCCGACATGAATCCTCCATTGTTAATAGCATAATATATAACATTGGACGCTTACTGGGCAAGTAATTTTTCAAGTTCAAGCTGATGGTTCTGTAGTTTTTCGTCAAAAGGTTTTATGGCAATTACCTGTTTTAAGTAATACTGGGCTTTTTTATAATCTTTCTGTTTGTAATAAATCTTGTAAAGGTCGTATAAAGCTTCGTCATTGCGCGGATTTGCCGCAAGACTTGAGCGCAAATCGTTCAGTTTAACCGAAGCAGTTGAAGCGATGCGGCTTCTCTGGTAATAAAGCGCACTCTTGGCACGCTGTCCCGCTTTCGGCAGAATTTTTTCGATTAATGCCGAAGCTTCTGTAACATTTTTTGACGCAATCAATACGCGTATGTACATAATCTGCACATCCTCTTTGTCCGGCGATGCAGCATACAGTTCTTTTGCAAGGCTCTGTGCTTCTGTAATCTTATTAAGCCCGAGACACACATCAACGCGCAGCAGCTTTGAACGCTCGTCGTTTTTAACCTGCATAAGCTTGTTTGAGCGGTCATAAGCCGTCTGCCACTGCTCATTCTTTACAGCTTCTTTTACCATAATGTAAAGAGCCTCTGCATTAAACGGGTCTGAACCCAAAACCTGCGATGCAAGCTGAGAAGCTGTCAGGTCGTTGATTTTACGCCCCGTCGAAGAAGCAATATCTGCCGAAAGAATTAGCAGCTCAGGGTCAAGCGGATATTCTTTTAAAGCCTGTGTCGCAAGAGCCGCGGCGGCGTGTACGTTTTTGTTCCAGTCGCGGAGAAAATAAAGTCTTACTACATAATAGTCTTTATTCGGTTTTTCTGTTTTTGCGTAAGTCTCAAGTGCTGCCTGTGCTTTCAAGTATTCGCCTTTTTCAACAAGAATACGCGCACGCATAAGCTGGCATGTTGCGTTAGAAGGGTCGCCCTGAAGCACCTGCGTTATGTAGTTTTCAGCCAAATCAAAGTCGCGCTGTGCAAAAGCCGCCTGGGCACAAAGCGTCAGAATCTGGATATTGCTGTTGTTTTTGAGCAGAACCTTTACAGCGGTATTATATGCATCTTTCGGGCGGTTCTGGTCAAGAAGAACTTTTGCATAAGCCTCACCAATCGGCGCACAGTCACTTTGCAGAGAAAAAGCCTTTTCAAGATAGCTTAAAGCCATTTTGTTTTTCCCCTGCCTTGTGTATAAAATTCCCAAAAGATAAGGCGCAAGCACAGACTGCTGATTCTGCCTGCAGGCTTCTGTCAAAGCGCTTTCGGCATCTGCATAATAGTTTTTAAGCCCCGGTGCAGAAAACAAGACCAAAGACGGCAGCACCATCGTTAAAAAATCTGAATTATTTACAGAATTGAACGCATACGCGCCCATTTTTACGGTTTCCATAATTGAAAGGTAAACAGAACCGGCAGAAGAAACTTCCGGAATTTCCCAGTTTATGCGTTCGGCAGGGTAAGCAGTCTTTAGAATAAATGAAGCCAAAACAAGATACTGCTTTTCAGTTACGGTCATTTCTTTGCCGCTCAGGCGTATTTTGTTTACAGCAGCTTTCAAAGAAGCAGGCGAGCCTTTTTCAATTTCTGAAATAAGATATGCTTCCTGCGGGGAACCTGCCTTTGATGCCGGTGCAGCCCAAAGCTTCAAAAATGAGAAAACTAGCAATATAAAAGTACAGAACTTAAAAGTGCAGCAACGCTGCCTTCTATTCATTAGGAAATATCCTCGTAATCGTCATCAAAATCTTCACCGCTCTCAAGTACGGCCTTTTTCGTATGCTGAATGTAAAAAAACGTTATCAAAAGCCCGATACCTACAAAAATAAAAAGAAGCGGCCACCACATAGCAGCAAAATATCTTATAGGCACTTTGATTATATGCAGAGAAAACTGCAAAAAGAAAACGCCTAAAAAAACAAGCACAAGAGACGGAACAAAATAAACTGCAACTATCCGTTTGAATTTATAAATACCCGAAAAGAAAAGCGAAAAAGACGAAAAAATAACAAAAAGCGGCCAGAGCTGCCCCATTCCAAACGGCAGAATGCCAAGCTTTACAATAAAGATAAAGAAGCCGTTAGAAATCAGAAAGCAGCCTAGAAAAACTGTCCATGCCTTATGAATTGAAGTTGCACACAAATAAAGGAAAAATCCGCCTGCAAGAACGGTAAAAACAGTAACCCAAGAAATAAAAGAAAAATTAACAGACGCAAAACGGGCAACAAGCAGAATAGCACCCAAAATTATGCATGAAATGCCCACTGCAAGCAGTGTATTATATTTTTTAGGCATAAATCCCCCATCAAAAGCCGGAAAAACTTTTAATAATTATGTGAATCTCGAAAAACTGAAGTTTTTAGAGATTTCATTATCATAAAAGTGTAGCACAAAACAACTGTCAAAAAACAGACGGTTATATAAGTTTTAACATGGAAAAAAACTAAAAGTTACATAGTAGATGTATTCGGAAACTGGTTTGAAGCTACGCTACCAATACAGTTTTCCGAACAGGTCTAGTATCCTGCCTCTTAAAACAGCTGTTGAAAATAAGCGTCAGCCATGTTAAAATCATCGCCATGTTAAAATTGCAGACACGAATTTTATTGACCTATATTTGTTTATGCACAGTAATTTTATGTTCATCTTGCAGGCAGAAAACGCCCGCAACGAGCAGGCTTTCAAATACACAGAAGCTGAGTGATTTGCAGCTTCTTCTTGAATCAGATGAAACAACGCAGGAAAGCCGCTTTACCATAGTAAGCCAGCTTGCCAACGATTTTATAGCAAAAAACCAGACCACCGAACTTGTGCTTTTTTTGACCGACTATGTGGAGAACCACCCGAACGACCAGTATAACGCTTACTGGCTGCTTATGGTTGCGCATATTTATATGGAAGACAAGGCAAAGCCAATAGCACGCTACTACTTTGACAGAATCTTAAGCGATTATGACGACTTAATCGTAAAAGGAACTTCAGTTCATTTTACGGCGCTCATCAATTTGATTCAGCTAAGCAGTGACCCGGACAGCCGCATCAAATTCTTCAACGAGCTTATTCTCCGCTTTCCTGACAAGATAAGTCTTACAGAGATGTACGCGCGTCTTGCCGTTGAATACGAGAACATCGGTGAATGGGAACAGATGCGCAAATGTTACGCGCTTTTTGAGGCGCAGCCTGACGCAACCACAATTCAGATTTCGGGCATTCCGAATGCGTACCACCGCGCGAACCAGATGCTTAAGCTCAACGCCTCTGCAAAAGACTGGTCTTTTGAGTCGCTCGATGCGCTCGAGCAGGCTGTTAAAAATGCACTTAAAACGAACAATTTCAAGCAGCTTGAAAAATACCGTTCAAGGGTAAATTTCTTCGCAATGACGTGGAGACAGGAAGAAACTGACTCAAACAGCCAGGCAAACTTCTCTATGGCAAATTTTATGCGCGGAAAGATACGGTTTAGCGAAAAACTTGACGAAACTTCTAATACAAGCGAAGCGTATTTGCGTACATGGGGATGGCAGCAGAACGTTTCAGTCTGGTATTTCTATTTTAGAAAGATCAATTTTCCGCTGGACCCGGATATTCATGGACGATGGGAATGGGCCGGCATCTATTACGGTGAGAAACTATGAGAAAAATTAATGCTTTTTTGCTGGCTTGTGCATTTTGTTTTGCCTCTGCGCAGAATTCTTTAGACGCACAGGAACAGCAGGCAAGCAGCGGCACCATTTCGTTTATCAATCTTTTTGAAACAGCAGAAACTTCCACTTCGTTTACACCTATAAGATTTGAAACTAAAATCGATAAGCTTTTGGCAAAGGCACAGGCTGAAAACCTTCAGGACGGTGCTATTGAGGAACAGCCTCAAAACAGCGGTGAAGCACCGGACAATGAAGCTGAAGCTGACGATACTTTGACAGGCGAAGCTTCCGCAGAAAATAATGAAACAGAAGAAACACCGCTGCCGGAAAAGCAGAAAATCGCAATTGACTATCCTGAAGAGAACGCTCTTGTTCAGAAATTTCTTAAGCAGTACACAACAGACTACGCAAAAAAATGGCTCGCCGCCGTAATGAAGAACGGTGCGCCCTACCGCGGCTATATCCGCGCAAAAATAGCAGAGATGGGTCTGCCTGAGTGCCTCGAATTTCTTCCGGTAATTGAATCAAACTTCAAGATTGACGCCGTCTCAAAGTCTGGCGCAATGGGCATGTGGCAGTTCATGAAGAACAGCATCTCACCTTTCGGCATACGCGTGAACGAATGGATGGATGAACGCCGCGACCCGTGGCTTACGACTGACGCGGCATTGAAAAAGCTCAAGGAAAACTACGACACGCTCGGCGACTGGAACCTTGCGCTTGCGGCGTACAATTCCGGTCTTGGCGCAGTTTCAAGAACCTGCAAGAAAAACCCGGGCGCAGATTACTGGGCTTTGTGTGAAAAGAAGCAGCTCAAGAGCGAATCAATCAATTATGTACCGAAATTTCTTGCAATTGCAGACATTCTGACAAACCCGGAATATTACGGGATTGATGCGGTTGAATTTGACGAGAACGCTCACCTGGATTATGCTTTTATAGATGTAAAGCGGAATGTAGATATCTCGCTTATTGCAGAGCAGACTTCGATGGATTCAAGCATAATCAAATTCTTGAACCCTGCCCTCTTTTACGGCGTTACGCCGCCGAATGCGGTTTACAAGCTCCGCGTTCCGTCTGAATTCAAAGACGCTGTTGCCGAGCTTGTAAACGACAAGAGCAAGCTGCTTATAAAGTATCATCTTTATAAGATACGCTCAGGCGACACAGTTTATGCTTTGAGCCGCCATTACGGCGTTTCAGAAGACATGATTTTGCAGGCAAATCCGGGACTGAAGCCGTCGCAGCTTAGAATCGGCAAGACGATATGCATTCCGGCTTTCAAAGACGTTTCGCCATATAAAGGCAAGTCTGCTAACGATAATGTGGCTTACACTGGAACTTACAAAGTTCAGCAAGGCGACAACCTCTGGAATCTCTCTCTAAAATATAATGTTCAGGTTGAAAGCCTTGCAGAAGCAAATAATATGAAAGTTGATGCAATTCTTCGTGAAGGAAGTACTTTAAAAGTGCCGATAATAGATTGAGTTTTATCTTATTTTATAGAAAATACGCCCATAAAAGGGCTTTCAGATATTCCCTTGATGAGAGGTTTTTATGTCTTTTATTAAAAATAAGTATATAGTTTCAGTTATTTTGCTGTTAATAGCGGCATTTACTTTTGCACAAACCCAAAACATGCAGTCTTCAAGCAGCATAGACTGGACGACACAAAAGTTTTCGTCAACAATCACGCTTGACGTTGAAAAAGCGGGAATAAACATGCCGTCAGGACGTGCGACAGCCGTAGAACGGATTAACATGCAGACACCTCTGCTTATAAAAGATGCTCTGCTTGCGGTTAAAGTTAATTCGTTTACAGAAATTAACGATTTGGTTTTGCGCGAAGACATTACACTTGAGCAGCTGAGCCAGATTATTGACAACGGCGAAAGTACACCAAGCTATTTCTCAAGAGATTCACAAGATCTTCAGATTGCACACAGCATCTCGCTTCATGATATATCAGCAAAAATTCTCTCTCATCAGCATACATACAGGCCAAAACAGCCGATGGACAGAATCGCCTCGCGGCCTTACACAGGCATTGTAATTGACGCACGCGGAATGCTTCCAGTTCATGGTGAATTTATAACAGAGGGCGCCGAGCCTTGTCTTTTTCCAAGAATTTGGGACGAAACAATGACTCTGCTTTATGAGCATAACATGGTTAAGCCTGAAATAATTAAAAAGCAGGGTGTTGTAAATTATGGCTATGAAAGTGATTTGACTAAATACATAGACCGCATCGGCGAAGATCCGCTTGTTATAAAAGCGCACCAAATTTATGGAACAAACAGAACAGACCCGGTTATTTCACGTAGTGACGCACTCCGCATTTTGTCTGTTCCAGAAAACATTGACCTTATCAACGATGGAAAAGTTGTAATTCTTCTTGATAAAGATAAGCTTATAAAGAAAATACGTGTTCCTATCAAAGATGAGTCATATTACCTTGCTCTCAACAAGCTCAAAAAGTCTATCACCGATGATGAGGACATTGCAGCACCTATAATCGACGGTCCAGTTGGTGCATCATTCTCGTTCGCATTCCGTTTCAAGCCGGATTCACCTGAGCTTCTGCCTACAGAAGGCGAACGCATTGATAAGATTGCTAAAATTATAAAAGATGTTCTTAATACAACTACATTCAGTATTCTTATTGAAGGACATACAGCACGCATCGGCGATATTCAAAGCGAAATGCCGCTGTCTATTGCACGTGCAAAGACCATCGTAGAAGAAATGAAAAAACGCGGACTTCCTCCGGAGATTTTCAGCTACAAGGGTTACGGTGGAAATGTACCGATTGCTTCAAACGACACGCCGGAAGGACGTGCACTTAACCGCCGTGTAGAAATTACACTGCAGCCGGTGTTCCACTACACCTCATGGTACTAAGTGAAAGCAACTATTCTAGTAGACAGCACCCGCGCCGGTAACTTAAAGGCAGAATGGGGATTGAGTATTCTCGTTGAGTACAACAGAAAAAAGATTCTCATTGACACGGGTGCTTCAAGTAATTTCTTCAAAAATGCAGAAATGTGCGGCATCAGCATTAAGGATGTTGATGCCGGCATTTTAAGCCACGCACACTATGACCATGCGAACGGTCTTGAGACTTTTTTCAGAGAAAATTCCACAGCAAAGTTTTACCTGTTAAAAACATGCAGAGAAAACTGCTACAGTTCACGCCGTTTTCATAACAGATACATTGGAATCAAAAAGGGCATCCTCGAAAAATACAAAGACAGATTCGAGTTTATCGACAGCACCTGCACGCTCATGGACGGTGTAACCCTGATTCCTCATGAACTTGACAATATGCCGCCGCAGACTGAAAAGCTCCATAAGATGGGGCATGTTAAAGGCACGCTGCTTGTAAAAAACGGAAAAAACTGGCAGCTTGACAATTTTGACCACGAACAGACTGTAGTTTTTGAAACAGAGAAAGGTCTGATTGTTTTTACAAGCTGCGCACATAAAGGTGTTGTAAACACAATCGAAGACGTGAAGCGCGTTTTTCCTGATAAAAAAATTTATACGCTCGCAGGCGGTTTTCACCTTCACAGAAAATCTGAAAACGATGTAACGCAAACCGCACTTTATCTTGCACAAACTGGAATCAGGCAGATTTACACTGGCCACTGCACTGGCGAGCGCGCTTTTGAGATTATGAAAAAATATTTGGGCGCAAAGCTCTATCACCTTCACACAGGGCTTATAATGCAGTTCTAAGCATTTTCAAAATGGCAAAAAAATAGGGCGCAATTGAAAGAAAAGGAGGGTAAAAACTTTCACTGCGCCCACAAAAGGGAAAAAATGGTATAATTATTTATAGCTCTAATTTCTCTATTTTGTCAAATACTTTTTCTCTATTTTCTCTAAAATTTTTGCTTTTTTTGGCGATTTTTTCAAATTTTCCGTGTAAAACGCTCATTTCAACTCCAATCAATGAGTATTTTTCATTTACAAGGACTTTTCACGGCTGGTTTTTATAGAATACTTGTACAAACGCGCTTAAATCTGTAATTTAAAAAAATGCAGCTTAAACAAATTGAAACTTCACCGTATAAAAACGCATTCAACATGGCTTGGCCGGCAGTAATAGAGTCTTTCTTCGTGGCATTCGCCGGTCTTGTTGATTCGCTGATGGTCAGCCGACTTGGCGCATACGCTGTTGCGGCTGTCGGGCTTACGACACAGCCGAAATTTTTAGGTCTGGCGCTTTTCTTTGCAGTAAACATTGCAGTTTCTGCGCTTGTTGCGCGCCGCCGCGGCGAAGGTAACAAAGACGATGCAAACAGAATCTTGATTACAGCAATTGTTTTTATTGTGATTGCGGCAGCCGCAGTAAGCACGCTCTGCCTTGTGCTTGCAGACCAGATTATACTGTTCTGCGGCTCAACACCAGAAACGCACGGCAGCGCAGTCATATACTTCCGCATAATAATGGGCTGCATGATTTTCAACTGCATTCAGATGGGAATAAACTCTGCACAGCGCGGAGCTGGAAACACGAAAATCACGATGGTGACAAACATCACCTCGAACACAATCAACATTATTATGAACTATATGCTCATCGAAGGGCATTGCGGTTTTCCGGCGCTCGGCATACACGGCGCGGCCATTGCCACAGTTCTCGGCACAGTCGTCGCATGCATTATGAGCATAAGCTCAATCTGCAAAGCCGGCTGCTTTGTAAGCATTCCGCATATAATCAGCAGCAGAATAAAACCGGCATTTCAATCTTTCAAAAGCATAATCAAAATCGGTTACGGCATTTTCTTTGAGCAGATTCTTATGCGCATCGGTTTTATGCTTACGGCGATTATGGCCGCAAAGCAAGGCACGTCTGCAATGGCGGCGCATCAAGTCGGCATGAACATAATGGGGCTCACCTTCTCTTTCGGCGACGGCTTGCAGGCAGCTGCGGTTGCGCTGATCGGTAGAAGTCTGGGCGAGAACAACAAGGAAATGGCAAAAAAGTATGGGCGCATCTGCATGATATACGGCGGAATAATCGCCACGGTTTTGTGTCTTGTCTATTATTTCGGCGCGGGGCTTCTGATGGGGCTTTTCTTCAAAGAAGCTGAAATCATCGCAACCGGCGTTTCAATAATGAGGGTCATCATCTTTATAGTTATTTTCCAGATAATTCAGGTTGTCTACATGGGCTGTCTGCGCGGTGCAGGCGACACGCTATATACGGCGGTTGCTTCAACTATTAGCGTCACGATAGTCCGCACGGCAGGTTCTTATATTTTTGGCTATATGCTGGGCTTCGGCATAACAGGCATCTGGTGTGGCGTATTGCTTGACCAGATTTCAAGATTCTGCTTCGCGTCAATCAGATACAAATCAGGCAAATGGACTGAAATAAAGATTTAAGCTTGAGAAAGAGCGTAAAGATTTGCAGACGCACACGACGGAAAATGTAGCAAGTTACAAGCTCCGGCGTGTTTAGGGTTGCTTGTTTGTTTTTTACTAACAGTCTGCTAACAGTTTGCTAACACTTGTTTTTAACAGTCTGTTCATTTAAAAAAATAAAAGCTAAATCCTTCCTATGAAAGAACTTAGCTTCGCTCCCCCGCGCAGGCTTGAACTGCGGACCCACAGATTAACAGTCTGTTGCTCTGCCAGCTGAGCTACAGGGGAATGTGCTTCATTGCTGAACACGTTGAACATAATATAGACAGATTAAAAAAATGTCAATAGCCGGATAAATTTTTTTTAGCTTTCACAAAACTTATTCAGAGCGGTGCGGCTGAACGGCAACGGTGCGCCCTAAGCTTAATCTGTCAGATTAAGCCCTGCGGCATTCGCTATGAAATGCTTGATTTCATCAACCGACGGCAAATACTGCTCTTTAAGCGCGTCAAGGTTGCGGCTCAAGGCTTGGGCAAATTCAGGGTCTTGCGACGGTGAAAGCTCAATCTGCTGGCCGAGCTGCTTTTCCAGCTGCTGCTGTTTCTGGCGCAGCTTCGGCAGGAACTGCTGTGTAAGCGCATCTTCAAGCTGCTGCTGAGATGCAAGGTAGCGGCTGAAAACCTGGTCAACAGACTGAAAAAGCGCCGCCATATTTTTGTGTGGCAGCAGCACTTCAAGCCCCTGCCCTATCAGCAGAATCTTTTGTTTTTCAGTTTCATCAGCAGGCAGCTGAATCCTTGCCATAAAAAGCTTAAGCGCGCCTTCAAGTACCAAATCTTTTTCTTCGTGCTTGTAGCTGCCAAAAGCTTTTTTGAAAGCGGTCAAATCATTGTCTGACAAAAAATCAGAAGCGATTTTTTTGCCGCAATTGTTCAGTTCGCGTTTTTTTCCGACAGATGCATCGCTTTTTATGTCTGCCGTGCGTTCAAGCGCAATTTCTAATGCAGATTTAATTTGTGACATATACTAAAAATACGGCTTTTGCCTGCATTTTTCAAGTTGTTCAAGATTCGCAGGTGATGAATCTTTTTTCTGTTGCAATGTGTGTTACAGGAACATCGTAATCGTCAGAAGGCAGGTTTTCAAAAACCTGGCAGTCATAGCCGAAACCGATTATGGCTTTCGGAAGATAAACTGGAGAATTTGAGCTGTAGACGCCGTCTATGTAGCGGTCGTAATAGCCTTTGCCATAGCCCAGGCGCGTTCCGTCCAGAGCAAAAGCAAGCCCCGGCACAACAAACACGCTTTCAAGTGGCAGTTTGCTCTGGTCAATTTTTTCAAGAAAGGCGCACGGCTCTAAAACATTGAAGCTGCCCGGCTCTACCTGCTCTTCGATTTTCTTCTGCGGATCAAGCAAGTAAAATTCAAGCGTATCGCCGGCCGTCTTTGGAATTGCGATAGCCTTTTTATCTGAGAAAGCCTTTTCAATCAGGCATGTGGTCGATATTTCGTTTTTTTTGGACATAAAGACAAAAAGACATTCAGCTTCTTCATAAAAGCTTGTTGCTGTCAGATTTGCCGCCGCAAGCATACTGCGTGTTTCAGTCTCAAAACCCACACGCAGCTGTCTTACGGCCATTCGTGCAGCAGCCCTTGCCTCATTTTTTGATTCAAATACCATCAGTCTCTCACTTTTCTTTTACATAATAACACAGGCTTTGAAAAAAATTAAGCACCAAAATGAAACTCTTTAATATTCAAGTTACAATTCTATTGGAAAAATACAAGAAGCTGCCGCTGCTGCTGAAATTTTCGGGCTTAAAGCTTATTCGGCGACGCTTATGCGGTTGACGGCGCTGACGACGCTGTTGATACCGGCAAAACCGATGTTCGTGCTTTTGCCGCAGCCCCAGAATTTGCGGCCGTCATCAAGCGTTATCTCGACACATGCCAAAGCTTCTGTGCCCGTGCCGAAACCGATTGCATGTTCGTGGAATGCCGAAATCGAAAAATGCGGCACTTCTGCTTTTTGAAGCGCAGAAACAAAAGCATCGAGCGGACCATTGCCGCTTGAACCGATTGCAATAATCTCGCCCATATAGCTTATGCTTGCGCGGCACTGAACCAAATCGCCGCCGAGGTAAGTCTGTGCAAAATCGACGATTTTTAACGGGCTTGTCGTATCAATCCATGTATCGTTGAACAGCTGGTAAATTTCTTCGGCAGAAAGCTCACGCTGAAGCTCGTCTGCGGCAGACGTAACAACCTTGCCAAGCACAGGATGCATTGCTTTCGGCAGAGAAATGCCGTAATTCTGCTCGAGTATCCAGGCCGCGCCGCCCTTGCCGCTCTGGCTGTTTATTCTGATTATTTCCTCGTATTCGCGCCCGATGTCATGCGGGTCAATCGGAATGTATGTTACGTCCCACGGCGCGTCTGGCGGCATAGACTGACGTGCCGCCATAGCCTTGCGTATTGCATCCTGATGCGAGCCTGAAAAAGCAGTAAAAACCAGAGAACCGGCATAAGGCTGCCTCGGCGGCACTTCCATGTCAGTAAATTCAGTGTATTTCCGTGTAATTTCAGGCAAATTTGAAAAATCAAGGCCTGAATCTACGCCGTTTGTGTACATATTCAGCGCCATTGTTACAATATCAAGATTGCCTGTGCGCTCGCCGTTGCCGAAAAGGCAGCCTTCAACGCGCTCTGCACCGGCAAGCAGCGCAAGCTCACAAGAAGCAACACCGGTTCCCCTGTCGTTGTGGCAGTGCGTACTGACAATGATGTTCTCTCTATTCGAGATGTGTTTGCAGAAATATTCGATTTGGTCTGCATAGATGTTCGGCGTTGTATATTCAACAGTCGTGGGCAGATTGAAGATTATCTTGCTCATCGTGTGATTGTTCCATGCTTTTTGAACGGCTTCGCAAATTTCCACAGAAAAATCGATTTCGGTGTTTGAAAAGCTTTCCGGCGAATATTCAAGCTGAATGACTGTGCCTTCAGCAAGACATTCGTTTCTTTTTATTGATTCGATGCCTTCAACAGCAACTGCAACAACCTCTTTTTTTGACATATTGAACGTATATTTTCTCTGGCCTGGCGAAGTCGAATTGTAAATGTGAAAAATGGCTTTCGGTGCGCCCCTGATGCTTCTCATTGTCTGAGCAATTAAATGCTCACGCGCCTGGCACAAAACCTGAATTGTCACATCATCAGGTATGTGGTTTTCTTTGATAAGACGGCGCACAAAAGAATATTCAGTCTGCGATGCACTCGGAAAGCCGACTTCAATTTCTTTGAAGCCAATCTTTACGAGCATATCGAAAAACGCAAGCTTCTGCTCCACGTTCATCGGCACTGCCAAAGCCTGATTGCCGTCTCTTAAATCTACCGAGCACCAGACAGGCGCACGCTCTATAGTCTTTTCAGGCCACTCACGCTTTTCAAGAGGAATCTTGCCGAAAGGGTTATACTTTGCCATTTTTATGCGCTCCATTTATCAGCCGCATTATTCAACAGACAGAACTGTTTGCGGCATAAAAAAAGCCTGCCACCGGTAAGGCGACAGGCTGTAATTTACAGAATTTATTCACAGCTCACGTTCTTACACGGCAGTTTGAGAAAAATCTTGCTAGAAGTAGTTTTACTGTGAAAATCATGGAACTAACATAGACAAAACTGAATATTTTGTCAACAGGCATTTAACATTGGCAAAGGCTTGACGAATGGCAATTTATGGGTGAGAATTTACACTGATAAAGGACGGCATGAACACTAAAGTTTTAATGTTTTTTGCCGATAAGCTAATCGGGGTAGTTGTATACACGGACGTATGCGGCTGCTTTCTTGTTATTTTTCTTAATATAAGATAGTTTTTAACAGAATGGAGATGGATCTTGATTTCTGAACGAAAAACACTACACGGAATGCTGCGCGCATCCGTTTTACTTATCTGCATATTCACTTCTATAAGTCTATGCACAGCACAGCAAAAAGACGATACTCAGCTTATAGAGCTTATGGATGTAATGCTCGAGGACTTTTTAAATCCGCGTCAGTCTGCCCCTATAGTTGAGCAGAAGCCGCGCGTCCTTCAAGATTCTGCCATTCCGATGGAATCTGCACCTATAACCTCGTCTACGCTGCCGCAGGCTTCATCACCTTCTATGCCGGTTCATGTGCCGCTTGCAGAAGATTATTCATATACAGAGCCTAAGCAGCAGACACCGGCGCAGACCGTGCCGTCTCAGTCTATAACAACGCCGCAGCAATACAGCCAGCCGCAATACACACAGGTTCAGCCGCTGCCGCAGACACAGCCTGTATATTCACAGCCTCAGCACACAGAAATACAGCCTGTTTATACACAACCGGCTCAGACTCAGCCTGCACAGCCGCAATACACGCAGCCACAGCCTGTTTATACACAAACAGAACCAGATTACGTTGACATTGAGCCGATTTACACGCAGCCGCCGCAGACTCAGCAGAGCCAGCAGCAGTACACACAGACACAGCCGGCGCAGAGCCAGCCACAATACACACAGCCAGCTCAACCGCAATACACGCAGACACAGACGGTTCAGAGCCAGCCGCAGTACACTCAGTCTCAGCCGGTACAAGAACAGCCACAGACCGTACAGCTTGAGCAGCTCAAAGTTGAGCCTACCTCTCAAGATGAAAAAACTGAAGTTGCCGCAACCGATACTGAATATCCAGACATTCCTATAGATGATGAAGATCTCGGCAGCCTTGATGATATTCAATTTACAGAAGAAATGCTCCAAGAGAATTATTTTCAGCCTGTAAATACATTGACCGCAAATATTGAATATAACTCATATAACTCAAAGTTCAAAACACTCGGTGGTTCTGTGATGTTTGACCACTCATTCAGGCAGAATTCCGCTTTAGGTTTCCTCACCGGTGGATTTATCGAATTTTCTGACGGTTTCAAAATCAAAGGTCTTAACTTCTCAAAGATTATTCTGGAAGCAGAGCTTGCTTTGTTCTACCGTCACTACATAATGTCTGATTCAATGAAAGCAAAGCACCCATACGGCTGGGGCTTCTACCTTCAGCCTGAACTTGGTGCAGCAGTTGCATTCAACAAGACAGGTCTGATAAAAGACCAGCTCGGTTTG
>CADBUT010000072.1 GCA_902797925.1 uncultured Spirochaetaceae bacterium | reverse complement strand
TTAGGGGCGCGAAGCAAGCCCCTAAGCCGTGGCCAAGGAAGGTGGGTTTAAGGGAGGAAACCAGCGGCCTTCGGACTCTGAGCTGGTGTCCTCCCTTATCCTTTATTCAAAAAGCGCGTGTATTTCTTTTGCGTAGATTTTCTGAATCTTGTGGCGCATAATTTCCTGTTTTGCAGAAAGCTCTACGCCAACCTCAAATTGTTTTTCAAGCAGAACAAAGCGGTTGATACGCTCAAACAGCTTGAAGCCGCTCTTGGCGTTTACAAGATTCTTAATCTCTGTGTCAAATTTCTTGATAACTTCAGCGTTAGACAAAAGTTCTTTGTAAGAGCTGTATTCAATGCTGTTTTCTTCAGCAAAAGCAAGCAGTTCCTCTTTACTTGGTACAATCAGTGCAGCAAGATAACGCTGATCCTGTCCGTTGCTGTCCTGTCCGATAACAACAGCCTGCGAGACGTACTGTGACTCGGCTATGCGCATTTCAATAGGAAGAGGCTCTATGTTTTCGCCGCCTCTTAACACGATAGTGTCTTTTTTGCGGCCTTTCAGTGTGATTTCACCGTCAATTGTAAGCATTGCGATGTCGCCTGTGTCAAACCAGCCGTCTTTGTCGATAACCTTTGCCGTAAGGTCAGGCTTTTTGTAATAGCCTTTCATAACAGTCTGTCCCCTTACAAGCAGAGAGCCTTTTTTGCCAGGCGGCAGGATATTGCCGTTATCGTCAACAATGCGGGCTTCAACACCTCTGATAGGCTTACCGACAGTTCCGAAAATCGGGCGGTCGTAAGGTCTTACCGAAATAACCGGTGCTGTTTCTGTAAGGCCGTAGCCTTCAACAATCTCAACGCCGATGGCCCAGAAGAATTCGTCTACAGCCGGAGGCATTGCACCGCCGCCAGAAACACCGTGCTTGAAGGCATTGCCCAATTTTGCCTGAATTTTCTTGAACACAAGTTTTGTGCCGAGCAGTTTTAGCGGCCAGAGCAGAATATACGGAATTATAAGCAGAATCCAGAAAAGCCATAAAGGCTGCTTTCTGAAACGCGCGGCTTTCTTGAAAAGAAGTCTGTCGATTCTAGAAAAAAGAATTGCCACTTTTACAAAGAAATTAAATAGTATTAGCGTTATGCCGCCGGTTTTGCGCATTGTACGCAGAACCCCATCGTAAATTGCCTCAAAGACGCGCGGAACGCCCGGCATAATTTGCGGATTGAGCTTCTGAAAGTCCGGCAGAAGCACGCTGCCAATCGGCTTTGAGTAACTTACGGCTGCGCCAACTGAAAGAACAACATATTCGCACAGACGCTGAAAAGCGTGCCAGATTGGCAGAACGCAGAGTGCTCTTTCGCCTTTGCGTATGTTGATGCGTTCCGGCAGCTCGTCAAGCTGTGTAAGAAAGTTACCGTGTGTAAGCACAACACCTTTTGGCTCGCCGGTTGTGCCAGAAGTGAATATGATTGTCGCGATATCGTCCCATGCACCTTTTTCAAGCTCTGCTTCTACAGCACCTTTGTTGTTTTCGCGCCATGTTTTTCCATTTTCAATTAACTCTGAATAGCGGTGTAGCGTTATCTTATTGTCAGCGCAAAGCTGCTGAACTTTATTATCAGGTTCGTCAATAATAATCAGTGCAGTCACCAAAGGAAGCTGCTGTTTTAAGTTAATAATTTTTGTTACTTGAGCTGAGTTTTCAGCAATTACTGTCTTACATTCTGCAAATGAAAGTATGTATGCAAGATCGTGTTCTGTGGCATCACAACCGCGGGGTACGTCTATTGCACCAATAGCTAAAAGCCCCATGTCAGAAACAGGCCATTCTTTTCTGTTGTCGCAGATAAGACCGATGTGGTCACCTCTTTTTGCGCCTATTGATAAAAGACCTGCACCAAAATTCAATGCATTTTGGTAATAGTCTTTATACAGTGTAGGAATGAATTCTTCGTTTTCGTTTTTGCTGTAGTGAGATGCAACATCTGGATTTTCTTCTGCTATGCGTTTGAGCAGTTTTGGTAATGTCTGGTCCATAAAGTTTTCCGGTTGTGTTTGGTCTTAATTAAAATGACATTCTTTGTTGTTTGTGTCATTTTAGATTTTCATTATACAGTG
>CADBUT010000071.1 GCA_902797925.1 uncultured Spirochaetaceae bacterium | reverse complement strand
GCTTCTAAGCTGACGTAAAAAGCCGGCTTTTCGGTTTTAAGCTTGATTTCAAACTGCATTGATTTGCCGCTGTTTTCAAGAGCGCGCACTTCAGACTTTATCTCAGGTTTTTCGAGCGGCACTTTTTTCGGCTCTTCAATAAACATTGAAGTTGCAAAGCTTTCGCCCAGTTCAGCATACAAAAAGCTTGATGCGTCAAAATCTGAAACGTCAAATTCAAAAACTTTTTGGCTTGTGTCTTTTTCGAGCGTAATTTCCTGCTTAAAAGCTTTCAGCTCTTTCCCGTTGATGTCAAAGTTTTTAAGCGAAACAGTTGCCTTACAAGATTTGTCTGTGTCGTTGTGCGCATAAACGAAAACTTTGCCGTCTTTCTTAAAAAGCGCAATGTTAAGCGGTGCAAAAAAATCTTTGGCCGCGTAGTGCAGAAGCTTCCATTTCCCGCTGTATTCGATTGACGACCACGAGGCAACCGGCCACACGTCGTTGAGCTGCCAGATTATTGCGCCCATGCAGAGCGGCCGCAAGCTGCGCCAATAGTCTACCGCAGTTTTTATTGCAAGCGCCTGCTGCACTTGGCTCAAGTAGAGCATGTTGCCGAAACCTTCCGGAAATCTGAAATAACGTGAAAAGTTTTCTATTATAATGGAGTTTCCGCGGTTATTTTTCTGATGGTGCTCCATTACGGGGCTTGTCAGATTCAGCTCGGTTTCTGGCGCATAGCGTTTTACGCCTTCAAGAGACGGAAACGACTGGTAGCCGAATTCCGAGACGAAGCGCGGCTTTATGTCGTAATAAGCTTCAAACTGCTTGCCTTCGTGCCAGACTGACCAGTAGTGCATGTCGCCTTTGCCGTCAGAATGCCAGTTATCGGCAAAATCGTCTGGCCCGGCAGACGGCGAGCTTGGCCACCACGTTCTTGTGCTGTCAAACTCTTTTATGGTTTTGCCCAAAATGCCTTCGTTCAGCCTGTCGTAGCCGATGAGGTAAAGGTCTCTGTTAGCTTTTGATTCATCGTACCAGTTGAACGCGCCTAAAACTTCGTTGTTGCCGCACCAGATTGCAATTGAAGGGTGGCTTTGCAGCCGCTTTACCTGATGCGTGATTTCGTCTTTTACGCTTGCCAAGAATTCTTCTGTGGCAGGGTAGAGCGAGCAGCCGAACATGCAGTCTTGCCAGACTAAAATACCTTTTCGGTCGCAAAGCTCATAGAAAAAGTCTGTTTCATATTGGCCGCCGCCCCAGACGCGCACGCAGTTCATGTTTGCAGCAATAAGGTCTGATAAAAGCCGCTCGTATTTGGCTTTTGTCTGTCTTGCAGGCAGCGCGTCACAAGGAATCCAGTTTGAGCCTTTCGCAAAAACCGGTCTGCCGTTCACTTCAAAATAAAGGCTTTTGCCGTATTTGTCATTCTGGGCAACTGCTTTTAACGTGCGGAACGCAACTTTTTTGCAGAGCCGTTGCCCCGATGTTTTAATTTCAGCATTATAGAGGATATTCTCTTCGGGCTTGTCTATGCTGCCAGTCTGAATTGCGGCGGTGTCTTTTGCTGAGCAGAATGCCGGATGCCACAATTCAGGCTTTTTTACGCGCAGAGTTCTTGTAAAGCGGTTTTCGCCTTTTTTGAGCTGAACCGCGAATGTTTCTTCGGCAGCCGGTGCTGTTTCGGTTTCTTTTGTAATTTTCAGCGTGAACTGTTTTTTGCAGTCTTTGACCGCCGTGCATGTGATTGTAACGGCCGCAAGCCATCTGCCGTCTTTTGCGTCTTTTTCAGGTTCGGCTGTAAATTCAAGATAATCTATAAGGCAGTCGGCGGTCTGTTCAATGCAGATTCCGCTGTAAATGCCGGATGCCATAATGCATGGTCCCCAGTCCCAGCCGCCGTGACACTGAATTTTACGCACAAAGTTGCGGTGCGGCGAATAGACCGGAGCTTTTGAGTCGGGCACGGCATAAGGGTGCGCGGCGGCAAGCTCTGCAGCGTGTCTTTCAGCTGATTCAAAGACAAGCTTTATAGTGTTTGAACCGGCTTTCAAAGATTCTGTTATATCAAAGCGCCACAGCTTGAAATAGTTGTCGCATAAGCCTATTTCGTTGCCGTTCAAGAAAATGCGCACGAATGTGTCGGCGCTTTCAAGCTTCAAGAACTGTCTGCCTTTAAGCAGGCTTGAGCTTGCGTCAAAAGTGCGTTCCAAAACCCAGTCAGCCTTGCCGACCCACTGCACGTCAAGCTCGTTTTGGGCGTAATACGGGTCTTCAATCAGCTTTGCATCAATAAGGGCAGAGTGAATGTCGCCCGGAAGCTGTATGTCTGTTCCGGCAATTCTGCCGTCAGCTGAAGATAATTTCCATTTTCCGTTAAGGTTCAGTGTCATAAGTTTTCCCTTGCTCGGGGAACATATCATTTTATTGTGCTCTGTGCAAGGGCTATTAACTTGCGTTGACAAAAAGTCTTGTTGCGGTTTAAAGTTTTGTAAAGCAATTTTCATGCAAAAATTCAGCATAAAAGGTTCAGACTTGATTACTGCGACAGGTGCACAAATAATTATAAAGATTCTCGAAAGCAAAGGCATAAAAACTGTGTTCGGCATTCCGGGCGGAATGATTCTGCCGTTATACGATGAGCTTGCAAAAAGCAAGATTCAGCATGTTCTTGTGCGGCAGGAGCAGGCGGGCGGATTCATGGCGCAAGGTTGCGCGCGCATAACAGGCAAGGCGGCTGTGTGCCTTGCAACAAGCGGTCCGGGCGCGATGAACCTTTTGACGGCTGTTGCAGACGCGCGCTCAGATTCTGTGCCGCTTATAGCAATAACCGGGCAGGTTGATTCCGCATCAATCGGAACAGATGCTTTTCAAGAGACAGACACATTCGGGCTTTCTATGCCGATTTGCAAGCACAGCGTTATGGTAAAATCTGCCAAGGAATTGCTTGACGTGCTGCCAGAAGCTTTTGATATTGCAGAAAGCGGCCGTCCCGGCCCTGTGCTTATCGATGTGCCGCACGATGTTTTTGAAGAGTACTGCTCGTTTTCAAGCTGGGCTTTTCTTGAAGACTTGAACAAACGCGGTTCGTCCATTCAGCAGACAAAGACGAAATGCGGCAACGCGCTCTATGTTCATACGCCTTACGCACACAAGATGCAGTCGCTCGAATCGCTGTGTGCCGTTGCTTCTGATTTATTTGCAAAATCGGGAAGGGCAGTGCTTTTTTGCGGCGGCGGCGCTGTCTGCTCAAAAGGCGCGCCTGCTTTAATACAGGAATTTTCGCGCAAATTCAGTGTGCCTGTCTGCACTTCGCTGATGGGGCTGACCGTAGAGCCTTATGGCACGCCGCTTTTTTGCGGAATGGTCGGAATGCACGGCTCTTATACCGCAAACAAAGTGATGTACGAATCTGATTTGATAATCGCTGTCGGCGTGCGCTTTGACGACCGCGCTACAGGCATTGCCGGAAAATTCTGCCCGGATGCCAAGATTATTCACATTGACATAGATGCCGCCGAGATTAACAAAATCTATCAGAGCAGCGTCGCCATTCCGTGCGATGCCGCAGAAGCTCTTGCTGTTCTATTGAAGAAAATCGACGTGCCGGAGTGCAAGCCCGCAATAGAGCGCAACAAAGAATTCTGGCAGAAAAACATTCCGCTCTTTGCAAAAGCCATGAAGGGCATATACCCGAAAGATGAAACGCACCCGGCGCAGTTCTTGCCGCGCATAGAAGCGCTTTACAGCAAGCTTAACGGCGGCAAAAGCCCTTATGTAACGGCTGACGTAGGCCAGCACCAGATGTTCGTGGCGCAGTGCTTTCCTTTCAGGTTTGAGCGCCAGTTTCTGACTTCGGGCAGCCTCGGCACAATGGGTTTCGGGCTGCCGGCCGCAATCGGTGCTGCAATGCAGTGCCGCACTGCATTGCAGTGCAAAAATTCTCGCGTCTTGTGCTTTTCAGGCGACGGTTCGATTTTGATGAACAT
>CADBUT010000070.1 GCA_902797925.1 uncultured Spirochaetaceae bacterium | reverse complement strand
TTTTAGTCAAATTCTTCTTTGGCAGCCACAAATGCTGTCAATTCAATAATGAAATTCTCTTTCAATGAAATGCCGGTGGAATATCACCGGCATTTTTAATTCCTTTTCCTATTTCTTTTTATAGCAATTTTTTATCTGCATTTTTCTAAAGTGTCAGTTTTGTTTTCCGAAAAATAATAAGAGCATCAAATACATAAAGTTACTACGCTCAAAATGGAGGTATGCCGATGGAGGCCATAGCTATTCGCCTTGACGGTATGGAAACACTTGCCGCTTCATCAAAAGCTGCTGTTGGATTTACAGGCTCGTTGCAGGGCGATACATCATTCAGCCGCGTGCTGGATAATGCAATGAAAGCCACGGATGGTGTACAAAATTCTGCTGAATACACAAAACCTCAGGAAAAACCGTATGAGAAGCCTGTTGAGAAACAGGACAGTGTTTCGGCTGATGATTCAAAAATAAAGCAGATGGTTTCAGAGTCAGATAAAACTGAAGAAACTGCTGCTCAATCTGCAAAAACTGAGAACAACGCTGAAGAAAAAGTTGCCGTTTCTGAAGAAAGCAAAACTGAAGAAAAAGCTGCTCTTGCTGAAGCTGTAGATGTAGAAAACATCGAAGCAGAAGAGACTCTCGCTCTTGTTACAGAAAATCTTGAGATTGAAGACATGGCTGCCGAAAAAACTGACGGCAAAAAATCAAAAGAGCTTTTTGTTGAGAATGTAATTGAGCCTGTTCTTTTAGAAGAAGAGAATGCAGAATCTGTTGCAGAAGCTGCTGAAGACGGGGATGGAACAGACGGGCTTGTTAAAAAGTCTTCTAAGAAAACCGCAAAGAGCAATGATACAGCTGCTGTTTTCTCAAATGTTCAGGCTGAAAAAGCAAAAGACGCTGCAAAAATCGATGACGAGCTTTCGTCTGACACAATGGTACATAGTGCCGCTGCAAAAAAGCAGGAAGCTCCTCTTATTGAGGTAATCGACGAAAGAACACAGCCTGCCTCTGAGAATAAATCCGGCGGAATGGTGACAAGCGTTTCTTATGACGAGAACGGAACAGCCGAAATGCAGCTCAATCTTGCAAATCCTCAGGCTCAGGATCTTGCACAGGTTCAGGAAGGTGTTTCAGTCCAGGAAGGTTCAAAAGCCACATTTGCTTCTATGCTTTCAACTGAAATCAGAAACAATGCTGGTGAATTCGTTAAAACAGGTCTTATTACATTAAGAGATAATAAGTCGGGTACTATCAATTTGGTTTTACATCCGGAAGAACTTGGAAATGTTAAGATTAAACTTGAATTATCCGACAAGTTAATTACCGGTAAAATTATCGTGTCTAGCGAAGAAGCTTACAGTGCTTTCAAGAACAACATTGAAAGCCTGCGTCAGGCTTTTTTGAGTTCAGGCTTTGACAGTGCAGGATTTGAGCTTGCATGGAACGGAAGCGGTGAATCTGAGGGTAGACACGGTGATGCAGAGCAGGGCAAGAATCCGCGTGGTTTAGATTATGCTGATTCGATGCCGCTTGCAGCTGGTGCAGAAGACATGGCTGATGGTTATTTTGGCTTGACTTCAGTAAATATGGTTGTCTAGAAAGGCAGAAACTAGGAGAATTTAATGCAAATTAATACAGCGATGAGTGCACAGGATCAGGCTGTTGTTCAGCAGGCTGTTAACACACAGAATGCCAAAAACGCTGCTGCAAATGGTCGTGTTGCAAGTCAGGAATTGGGAAAAGATGACTTCCTTAAGCTGCTTATTACACAGCTTTCAAATCAGGATCCGACAGCTCCTATGGAGAATACAGAATTTATTGCACAGATGGCACAGTTCTCAAGCCTTGAACAGATGACAAACATGAGTACTGGGTTTACAAAACTTGCAAGCATGCTTTCTGGTTCTGAAGCAGTGTCAACAATCGGTAAGACTGTTGAGCTTACAGCTGGCGAAAATGTTGTTACAGGTCAGGTTCAGGCCGTAACAAGAGGTGAAAATCCTCAGTTAATCGTAAATGGCATGCCGTACAGCATGGAGCAAATAAACAAGATATATGGCAATTAAGAGGGTAAAGATATGATGCGTTCACTTTATGCCGGTGTTTCCGGTATGCAAAATCATCAGACAAGAATGGATGTAATCGGTAACAACGTTTCGAACGTAAATACTACCGGTTTCAAGCGCGGTCGTGTTAATTTTCAGGACATGATTTCACAGCAGCTGTCTGGTGCAGCAAAACCAACAAACGAAGTTGGTGGTGTAAACCCAAAAGAAGTAGGCCTTGGTGTTACAGTTGCAAGTATTGATACAATCTTTACACAGGGTAACTTGCAGACAACAGGTGTTTCTACTGATATTGCCATTCAGGGCAACGGTTTCTTTATCTTGAAGAATGGCGAAGAGACATTCTTTACACGTGCCGGTACATTCGGTCTTGATAAAGACGGAACTCTTGTAAATCCTGCTAATGGTCTCCGTGTTCAGGGATATATGGCACGCGAACTCAACGGTGAAATGGTAATCAACACAGCAGGCTATACTGAAGACTTGGTAATTCCTGTCGGTTCAAAAGACCCGGCAAAGGCAACTGAAAATGTAAACTTTGCCTGTAACTTGAACAAGAACACACCTGAAATTGCAGAAGGTGCAAATGAAGCAGAAATTGCAAAAGGTACATGGTCTACAGAATTCAAGATTTACGACACTTTCGGCAATGAGCATAACCTTAATGTATCTTTCGCCCGTGTACCTGGTGTACCAAACCAGTGGGAAGCAACAGTTTTGATTGACCCGGATTTGGCTGATGAAACACAGACACGCGTTGGTCTTGGCGGCACAGACGGTCAGGGCAACACATTCATCGTAAACTTTGACAATAACGGTACATTGCTTTCTGTTACTGACTCTGCCGGAAATGTAAGTGCTGAAACAGGCAATATTCTGCTTCAGACATCTTTCAATGTTCCGCAGACAACAGCAGCTGCAGACGGTGAACTTACACGCCAGACATTCAACATCAACCTTGGTCAGATCGGAAGCCAGCTGAACACAATTACTCAGTATGCTTCAGACAGCTCAACAAAAGCTTTCTATCAGGACGGCTACACAATGGGCTATCTTGACAACTTCAAGATTGACAACAGCGGTGTAATCACAGGCGTTTATTCAAACGGAACAAACCGTGTTCTCGGTCAGATTGCAATGGCAAGCTTTACAAACCAGGGCGGTCTTGAAAAAGCCGGCGACAACACTTATGTTCAGTCTAACAACTCTGGTCTTGCAAACATCAACGTTGCAGGTGTAGCTGGTAAAGGCTCTTTGCTCTCTGGCGCACTTGAAATGTCAAACGTAGACCTTACAGAGCAGTTTACAGACATGATTGTTACGCAGCGTGGTTTCCAGGCTAACTCTAAGACAATTCAGACTTCTGATACATTGCTTGAAACTGTTTTGAGTTTGAAACGCTAATTTTTAGCCGCGGATAACCGATAAATAATGCAGAGAATGTGAGGGAGAAATCGACAGCATATTCTCTGCATTTTTTTAATTGTTGTAATTAATTGAATGTATTAACCCCCTTGACTGACAATGGTTTAGCATTCAAAATGGAAGTATTATGATTGAAGTGACAAGATTTGATGGCACTGCATATTGGTTAAATCCACATCAAATAGAAAGAATGGAATCTAATCCAGACGTTACATTGATAATGCTTTCCGGACAAAAACTTGTGGTTAAAGAAAAACCCGAAGAGATTATTGAAAAAATAATTGCATACCGCCGCTTAATCGGTGGTTTTAAAAATGAAGAATAAACGGGATAAATAAAAGACTAAACTGTTTTTTATTATGTACCGTAAAAATAATATATCAGAAAAGTTATTAAACAAATGTTTTTCAACTTTTCAACGCTTTGAATAGCTTTCTTAAATTTTAAGAAAAACTTTCCAAAGGGGAGTGGGGCTTTTTATGGATATAATGACAATCATTGGTATTGTTGGCGGTATCGCAGCTGTCATCATGTCAGTTTTGACATCAGGTGGTACAGTACCTGGTATCTTGGACCTTCCATCATTCATTTTTACTGTTATTGGTTCGTACACCGCTTTGTGTATCGCATATCCAATGAAGTATGTAATGGGTGTTTGGGGTGTTATCGGAAAAACATTTAAGATTCCTGATTTCAATGAAAAGACATTGGTACAGAGCATGGTTACGCTCTCTGAAAAAGCACGCCGCGAAGGTATTCTTGCTTTGGAAGAAGGACTTGAAGATCTTGACGATGAGTTTATGAAAACCGGTCTTCGTCTTGTAGTTGACGGTACTGACGGCAATGTTATCCGCGGTATCCTCGAGAACGAGATGGGACAGATAGAATCACGCCACATACAGTGGATTAGTGTTATGAACACATGGGCAGGCCTCGGTCCTGGTTATGGTATGATGGGTACGGTTATCGGTCTTATTGGTATGCTTCGAAACCTCGAAGATAAGTCTTCACTTGGTCCTAACATGGCTATCGCTTTGATGACAACATTGTACGGTTCTTTTATTGCCAACATGTTCATGACCCCGTTCTCAACAAAATTGCAATTACAGAACAGCCAGGAAATGGTTGTAAAAGAAATGATTATTGAAGGCGTTCTTTCAATTCAGGCAGGTGATAACCCGCGTATTCTTGCTATGAAACTTCTTACATATCTTGATCCTGTTTCAAGGAAAGTTATTGAATCAGAAGTTTTGAAGGACTAATTGAATGGCAAAGAGACAAAAAAAAGAGCCTAAGCCGCCTTCACAATCATGGTTGACGACTTATGGTGACATGATTACGCTCATGTTGTGCTTCTTCGTTATGTTGTACAACCCGACGGAAATAGACATCGTCGAGGTGAACCAGATGATTGCAACATTAAGCGGAGATCCTACTTCAGGCGGTCAGTCATTGTCTTCAGGACGTCTGGCTGATTTGGGAAATACAATCAATTCAATGCCTTCTATGGAAAAAGGTAAGTCTTTGGGTCTGGCTGTAAAAAGAGCTGTAAGTCTTTTTGCTCCTGACGTAAAGTCAAATAGAATTTCTATCACGAGCGATGAACGTGGTCTTGTTATAAGTCTTGCTTCAGATTCATTCTTTGCACCTGGCAGTGCAACACTTGATATGGAACAGGCTCGAGATTCGTTATTGAGACTTGCGCAGTATTTTTTAGCTCAAGAAGGTCTTGAAAACCGCCGTTTTAGAATAGAGGGTCATACAGATAATGTTGCACCGGATGCAACAAAATGGCCTTCAAACTGGGAACTTTCAACAGCCCGTGCAACAAACGTATTGCATTATTTAACTGATTTTGGTGCTGAAGAACAACGTTTTTCAGTGGCTGGTTATGCAGATACTCAGCCGAAATATTCAAATGATACTCCTGAGGGTCAGGCGTATAACCGTCGTGTAGATATTATAATACTGGACGATGGGCATTTTTAATGATACTATTTTATAAGCTTGAGGAAGGTTAGCTATGGCAGATGATGATGATTTGAACATTGATGGTGAAGAAACTTCTGATGAATCTGGAAAAGGTTCTGGTGGTTTTGGTGGAATTCTTCCATCGATCTTAAAATGGGTAGCAATTGTTGTTGCAGCAATCATTCTTATCGTAACTGTTTGTGTCATCACAATGAAAATTATGAATAAGAATAACCCTACTCAGGCTGCAATACCGATTTCTGATGACTATAAGAAATCGCGTGAAGCTCTTGACTGGTATCAGTCAATCGGTTCTATCCGCACAAAGACAAGCGATGCAGAACCGGCAACTGTAATTGTTGATGTAGTTTTCGGTTACAAAAAAGATGACAAACAGGCATCTACTGAAATTACACAGCGTCAGGTTGAAATTAAAGACTTCATCCGCCGTTATTTTACTCAGAAATCAGCTTCTCAATTGAAGCCACAGAATGAGCGCGAATTACAGATTGAAATTCGTAACTCTATTAATGATGATATTCTGATGGATTCGAAAATCAAGGACGTAAAATTTATGAACCTTGAAGTTATTGCACAGTAGGTTGTTATAAGGGATTAGTATGAACGAAGTTCTGTCACAGGATGAGATTGACCAACTTCTCACAGCAATCAGCTCTGGTGAAACTGAGCAGGAAGATTTCAGACCTGTAAGTGACACCAGAAAGATAAAGATTTACGACTTTAAGCGTCCTGACAAATTCTCAAAAGAGCAGATACGTACAGTTTCAATTATGCATGAAACATTTGCACGTTTGACAACAACAAGTTTGTCAGCACAGTTACGGAGCATGGTCCATGTTCATGTTGCGTCTGTTGATCAGCTCACCTATGAGGAATTTATCCGTTCTATTCCGACACCGACAACGCTTGCGGTCATTAATATGGATCCATTGAAAGGTAACGCCATTCTTGAAATAGACCCGGCAATTACCTTTTCGATGATTGACCGCCTGTTCGGTGGTTCCGGTCAGGGAACAAAAGTTCAGCGTGATTTAACTGATATTGAACAGTCAGTTATGGAAGGAATAATCGTGCGCATTCTGGCGAATATGCGCGAAGCTTGGACTCAGGTTATTGACTTAAGACCAAGACTCGGTCAGATTGAAACAAATCCGCAGTTTGCGCAGATTGTTCCGCCGTCAGAAATGGTTGTTTTGGTAACGCTTGAAACGAAAGTAGGTGAAGAAGAAGGTATGATGAACTTCTGTATTCCTTACATTACAATTGAGCCTATTATTTCAAAACTCTCATCTCAGTTCTGGTTTTCTTCTGTTAGAAGAAGTTCTACTACCCAGTATCTCGGTGTCTTGAAAGAAAAGCTCGCCAACGTTGATATGGACGTAGTCGCTGAAATTGGTTCAATAAATTTGCCGATTCGTGATGTTTTAAGTTTAAGAGTTGGCGATATTGTCCGATTATCTAATGTAAGAGTGGGTGATCCTCTTACTTTGAGTGTCGGTAACGTAAAGAAATTCCTGTGTCAGCCTGGTGTCATCGGTAAGAAAATGGGTGTACAGGTTCTTGGTAAGTTAGACCAGACAGAAAAAGATGACTTTGAAGAATTAACAGAAGGAGACGAATCGTATGAGTGATGGTGCTATTTCTCAAGACGAAATTGATGCCTTGTTATCTGGTGTTGATCTAGGCGGGATGGGGTCGGCTGCACAAACGTCTTCGGTTGCAAAAAAAATAGATACAAAGCCTTTGGCTGATTTTGCAAAAGATACAACTGACAGTTTGAAATCAAGTCTGTCAACTATGACAGGTTCAGAATTTACTGTTGCAGAACCAACTGCAGAAGTATTGAACCGTGACGGCTTATTAAAGTTGTTGCCAGAAATGGTTGTTGCCGTTACAGCTGATTTTTCTGAAAGTATGACTGGTGATCATCTTTTTCTGATGACTCCGGACTGTGCAAAAAAACTTGCAGGACTTATTAACAAAGAGGAAATCTCAGAACTTGACGATATGTCACTTTCTGTAATTTCTGAAATTGTTTCACAGCACAGCGGTACAGAAATCAGTGCTTTGAGCAAAACAGGTAAATTCCCTGGACTTGCCACAGTTCCTGCAGAAGCGATTCATGTTGCAAAAGCAATGGTGCGTTATCCACAAGGCGATTTCGTCTTGTTTACATTCCCTATTACTGTAGATGGTCAGACATATCAAATATGGGAAGCTATATCAAACAATGTTGCATTCAATATCTCTAATGCACTTAACCCGCCTGCAGCAAATGAAGGCGCAGCAATTAACGATATTCCTGCAGCAAGTGTTGCAGCTCCTATAATGCAAGAAGGCTTTGGCCAGAATACAGCAATGAATATGGGAAATCCTATGAACATGGGCGGAATGAATATGAATGGCATGGGCAATATGAATGGCATGGGTATGAATATGGGCAGTCAGATGGTAGGTGGTATGCCAAATGTTCAGCCTTTGCAGTATCCTAGTTTGCAGAATGGTATAAATCCAATGGAACAGGGAAACATCGGTTTGATTATGGATGTTTTCATGGAAATGACCGTAGAACTTGGACGTACCAAGAAGCAGATTAAGGAAATCCTCGGTATGGGTGAAGGAACTATCATCGAGCTCGATAAACTTGCTGGTGAGCCGGTTGATATTCTTGTAAACCACAAACCGATTGCAAAAGGCGAAGTCGTAGTTATCGATGAAAACTTTGGTGTCCGCGTAACTGAGATTCTTTCACCTGTTGAACGTGTTACAGAAATGAAATAATCTGTAAAGTTAGTGTTGCTTTTCACTTGCTTTTGATTTATAATAAGCTCACGTAGTTTTATACGTGAGCTTTTTGCATTGGGGTTTGCAAATCTAAAAAAGCGGGTGGGGGACAATACGATTTTCTCAAAAAAATTATTGCTGTTAACCGCTGGTATATTTATTATATCAGCTTCCTTTCTTTATGCTCAAAGTGAAAGTACAGAAACGGAAAAAATGTCTGATGTACGCGCTGAAGAGCAGATGCTTATAATTCCTTCTTCTGAAACAGAAGTTTCTGCCGAACAGAATGTAAA
>CADBUT010000069.1 GCA_902797925.1 uncultured Spirochaetaceae bacterium | reverse complement strand
GTCTTTTCAGATGTTCAGAAAAAGTTTAATTCCGTATTTTATCCGCCTTATCTTTGCGCCTGTTCTGTAAGGTGCATAAGCCTTTCAAAATTCAAAAAGCTCACGATTTACCGTCAGACAGTCTTATAAAGATTATTCTCCATTTATGCAGCCGGGCGTAATGGGTTGTCCAAAAGCATTGTCATGCTGAACTTGTTAGCCTTCGGCGGCTTTCAGCTCAGCATCTGTATTCTATATGGCTGTAGATCCCGAATCAAGTTCGGGATGACGCTTATGTCATTCTCGTGCTTGACACGGGAATCTTACAATAAACTAAACAAGTTTTTGCAAGCGAAAACTTGCAGGGTTCGCCAGCTAAGACCATCTTGTAAATTAAGCTTATTGCGAACCCGAGATTGTCGGGTCAAGCCCGACAATGACAAATCTCAGGAGAATAATATGAATCTATATATAATAATCGGCTTTGTTGCGTTTGTCGTAGTTGTGGCTGTTTGTGCTCATTTCTGGAGCTAAAATTCCAGTGTGGCGGCAGCTTGCCATCTGCCGCCGTTGCGCTCAAACACGGTTATGTTGTCAACGCGGAAAATTTCGGCGAGATTCAGCTCATTAAAAGCTTGCAAGGCTTCTGTTGATACGCCTGCCGGAATGTCGCGGTTTGCCACGGTGAGGTGCGGCTGAAAAGGGCGCGTGTCTTTTTTGGTTGCACCCGGCACGGCGGCAAGCACGGCAGAGAGAACCTTGTCGCGCAAATCAACCCACGCTTTTGAAGCTTCAACTTTTGCAAAGATTGTTCTGTCGCCGAAAGCGTCAAAACCGTTGACGTGCGCGTCAAAGCCGGAAAAACCGCCTGCAGGCACGCCCCGCTGAATTGCCGCGGCAAGCTCTTTTGTTGTGTGCTCTTCCGGCAAGCGGAACGGCGGCACAAGCGTAATGTGGATGGGCGTGCCGTAGCCGCTCTTGCAGCCGTATTTCTGGTTCATGTAGCGGCGGCAGCTTTCAAGTGTCTCTGTAATGTCTTCCGGCACAAGCACCCCTATAAAATGTGTCTGTTGCGGAAAATTCTGATTTTGCGGAAAAAAGTTTCGGTGTTTCATGTTCTTAAAAACAAAAAGGGCTGTCCAAAAAGTCCGTCATATAGATTCCGAAATAAGTTCGGAATGACAACAAAGCATGAACTTCTTAGATAGCCCTTTTGATACCGGCGATGAGACTTGAACTCATACACGGTCGCCCGCAATAGATTTTGAGTCTATCGTGTCTACCATTCCACCACGCCGGCAAATTGACGATGAGCAAATGTAGCATATTGCGGAAAAAAAGACAATAGGAAAGCTTGAAAAACCTGAAAAAGGTTTATAAAAGCATGTCATGCCGAACTTGTTTCAGGATGACAGTTGGTGCACATATATGCACTGACAAAAAAAAGCCGGCGCTTGTTGTGCACCGGCTCTTGCCTTAAAAGCTACTTTGTCAGCTTGCGGCATTCCATGTAAAAGCGTTTCTCGCTTGCTTCTCCCATAGAGAAACTTTTGCGCGGCAGCACGCCGCACGAAGCGATTGTCTTAAAGAAATTGTCTTTCGAAATCTGCGGGAGCAGAATGCCGATTGTGTTGTCCTGCGCGCCAAGGCGGAAAATCTCGTCGCTGCCGTGGATGAAGTCAAGTTCGGCATCGCCAAAAATTGAAAGGAACGTGTCGAGAATCGGCTGAAAATAGCTGACCATCAAATCAGGGCAGATTGCGTCAATCATAACGTAGCGCTGCTCGCCTTTTTCGGTCTTGTAAACCATGCCGATAACTTCTTGCGAAGATTTAACTTCTTCATCGAGTTCTTCAGCTGATTTAAGATGATAGACTGTAGCCGAAAGCTCGGCTGAAATATAGCGTATGAGCATCTCAGGCAGAGAACCGAACAGAACGCGGTGAATCGGCTCAAAAGTAAGGCCGTCATCGTAGATGTTCACGATTTCAACAAGAGCATAGCGCAGCGGATGGTCTGTGACGCCCGGATTTTTCTCTTTGTATTCGTTCCACACAGCTTTGGCCGTTGCAAGCGAGTGGTTGCCATCGCCGACTGCAAAAAGAGGAGACGCTGTGCCGTCAGTTTTATCTACACCGTTTTTGGCGGCAATTTTGAGGATGCTTTCGCTGATGTGTTCAAGAAGAGCATCGTCTTTTACGGCCCAGCCCGTAATGTGGCCGGAATTCAGCATCAAGTCTGTGTCATAGACAACAGGCGCGTTTGCGGCTTTTGCCTTTTTGCCGGTCTCTTCAACAAGCAGCTTGTCGCTGTCACTTACAAGCAGCATGATGTGCGGGCTTTCAAGCGGTGCATCGCGTCTAATTTCCATTCTTGGCGGAATGCGCGATTCGATTGTCTGTTCAGTCGCGCGGATTTTTGCCTGCGAATAAGGCTTCCATTCATAAGCTTCAAGGTCAACTGCCGTAACAAGACCTTTGCGGATTCTGCCGTAAGCGGTTTTGCGCTCAAGATAGACCATGCCGCTAAGAGGTTCGGCAAAAACGCCTGAATCAAGATATTTCTGCATTGTGCTGTTGATGTTTGCAAGGCGTTCTTTTCTGTCGTTGTCTTCAAGATAAACTTCCGGAAGAATGCAGTGCAGCATAGAAGGTTTGCCGGCTGCTGTGTCTGCCACATCTTTCCAGTATTTGCGGTTTTGCGTATATTGATCGCAGGCGATAACCGCCCACGCATTGAGGTCTGTTCCCTTTTTGGGAAGTAAAATTTCCGGCACTGCAATGCCGTATTTCGCGAATGTTGATTTGTAATTCATACAAACACTATACATCAAATTTGCTGTTTTAGGCTAGACCAGACTTTGCTATAGCGCAGCTTTTGAGCGGTTCACAATTCAGGCTTTTGCCGTTATAATTTTCTGGGTGGAAAATAATGTCTAATCAACAGTTTGTTCAAAATCAAAGTCAGCGGATGGCATTAAAGCTTTCTCCGCAGATGATTCAATCAATAAATTTGCTGACACTGCCTGTTTTTGAGCTTAGGGAACGGATACTGGACGAAGCCGAGAAGAACCCGGCATTGGAGATTGTGTCTGATTCGGGGCTTGATGTTTCCGACGACATATATTCTGAAAATTCTGATTCCGGCTCCATTTTGAGGAATTCTGACAAAATAAAATCTAAAGACGCTTCGTCTTCGTTCCTTCAGTTTTTGGAAAATCAGCCCGCAAAAGAAGAAACATTGCAGGAACACCTGCTTGCGCAGCTTTTGGAAATAGATTTGCCGCCAGAAGACAGGCTGCTTGCCGAAAGCATTGTGCAGAATCTTGACGGGCACGGCTTTCATTTTGTTGCGCCTGAAGCTTTGTACGAAGAATTATTCGGTGTAAAAAGCCTTGATGAAGGGCAGAAAGCACAGCTTGAAAAAATTCTGAACATTATAAGGAATTTTGACCCGCCGGGTACGGCTTTTGACAACGCACGCCAAAGCCTGCTTTTTCAAGCTGAAAAACGGAACGCGCCGCCGCTTGTAATGGAACTGCTGGAAAATCATTTTGAGGAACTTTCCAACATGCGCGTTTCAACGTTTCAGAAGCGTCTGCCCGGCCGCACTGCAGAAGAACTTGCAGCCGCATTCGATTTTATCAAAACGCTTGAGCCTTTTCCTGCCAGAGAATTCGGCGGCGGTGAAGACGTTCAGTTTATTGTGCCTGATGTGTATGTCTATAAAATTGACAGCGATTCACCGGATATTGACGACCATTTCGCTATTGTCTGCGAAGACAAAGGCCTGCCTGTAGTAAAGCTTTCGCCGATGTTTGTTGACCTTGCCAAAGACGGCGCAGGCAAAGAAGAATCTGCTTTTGTGAGCGAGCAGCTCAAAAGCGCAGAATGGTTCTTAAACGGCTTGGGCAAGCGCAACCAGACTTTGGTAAAAGTAACGCGCGAAATTGTGCGCCGCCAGAAAGCGTTTTTTCTGGGCTTTGCGTCCGCACCTTCTCCGCTGCGCATGAGCGAAGTAGCGCAGGTTCTCGACATTCATGAAGCGACAGTTTCGCGCATTACTTCGGGCAAATATTTGCAGTGCAGCTCAGGCATCTTTGCGCTGCGCTATTTCTTTACGAACGTGGCTGCGCCGGTCAAAAAGAAAAGCGCCGGTGTTGCCGCTGCACCAGATGAACCGAAAGGCGGCGCAGGCGGTTTTTCAAAAGAAGAAGTCAAAGACAGAATAAGGCAGCTCATCGAAGAAGCGGCAAAAGAGGGCAAAAAGCTTTCTGACGAGAAAATCTCGAAAAAGCTTGAAGAATTCGGCATGGCAGTGGCACGCCGCACCGTCTCAAAATACAGGGCAGAGCTGAATATACAGTCGAGCTATGACCGCTAACCAAGGGAGGACACCAGCTCAGAGTCCGAAGGCCGCTGGTTTCCTCCCTTGAACCCACCTTCCTTGGCCACGGCTTAGGGGCTTGCTTCGCGCCCCTAAGAACCCCAGATTATCTACAAATGGGAGTTTTGTACAAATTCTGCCGGTTTTTGTGTCAGCAAAAAGCGGCGCTTTTCGCCGAATAAACTGTAATTTAAGATTATGCTATTGCGAAAAGAACTTTTCCGGCACGGTCTAAGGGCTCTGCCCTTAGAAATCCCGTTTGTACAAACATTATTGATGGAACTCCGCTTGGGCGGATTAATCTGGTCACTGAGCGGAGTCGAAGTGACCAAGAAAGTGGGCTTTTGCAAAGGCTGCCGGTTTTGCTTTTTGTAAACAACTATTGCTAGTTTTCGCGTTTTGCATCAGCTTTATCAACGAAATTAGCTTTTTCGAGCAAAACACCCAGATTGCGCTTCGGCGCAATCTGGTAACTGTTGTACAAGGACGAAAGTCGAAAACTAGCAGGGTTTGCCGAAGATGCTTATTTTGTAGTTAAATCCCAATCGCAAACCCGGTTTTCGCCGGACACGCCTTTTTCGCAGATTAAGCTGCTGCGAAAAGTGTGCGAAAAGAGTTTCGCCAGCCATGCTTTTTTTAGAACAATCTGATCCGAAAAGAGATTGCTTTTATTGTATATATACAATAAGATTAGATTAGGGAAAAATACATCAAAGGAGATGAGCTTGTTTTCAAAAGATTTTTCCAAGGAGCTTTTAATAGGACGGAAAACTGATTCGGTTTTTTACCCCCTCAATTCTAATAAAAATAAGACATATAAACAATTCATAAATATAATAAAAACAGCTGTAATTCTGCTTGCTGTGCTGCTTGTCACCTCTTGCGGAGGAGGCGGTGGTGGCGGTGGCATGGTTGCCTTTTCACCGTCTGAAGACGGTTCAATTAAAATGCACAACGGCGGTGATGCTGGCGGCTGGGGTAAAGGTAATGAAACAGGCGGTGGCTACAATGGTCAGCTTGGCAATATAAATCAATACGAAGAAGATTCACTTTTCAATATTTTCCCTTATTTTTTTTCGCCTATACAGACAGTTGATCTCTCTTTAAATTGGAATGGAAAGCCTGTTGAAGGACTTACAGGGCTGACAGCTGCAACCAAAAAAGAGATACTTCCAGAATTTAAGATTGGTGACAAGATATCTGGCACAGCCCGCATTACTCTTGCAGACAACTCAGTGCGTGAGGCCGTGCTTGACACAACTGAAGTAAATATCAACACGAAACTTGTCTTCCATACAGATTTTATCTACAGAATTGAAGGAACGACAGGTGTTGCTTCACCGGAAGGTGTTTTCAGAACAACAACAGGAATTGATGTTTCAAATTATATTAGCGGTGCGCTCTATGGATATGGTGATTCAACAGTTTCAGCTTTTACAGATGGAAAAGATACATATCCTGTTACTGGCGGCTGGATTTATTCGCCGACGCCTGGCGACAAGGTGCTTACTCCTGTGTTCAAATGCGAGCCGGAAATTAGTTTTAACGGAACAGGAGTAACAGCTGTTTCTGGTTCAGAAGATACATACATATATGATTATAGTGTGAATCAATCTGGTGTCGGCATAACAATTCAACCGTCTAGTTTGTCGGGCTCAAGAGTAGAAGGTTCTATTGACGGAACCAGTTTTGAGTTAAATTACGGTGATAATCCGTACAATGTTAATCTCTTGCCAGGTGAACATACTTTGACAATGAATGTTTCCGGCAGTTCAGACTGTGCTCCGCAGACAATTACCAAAACAATAACTGTATATGTAAAGCCGGACTGGAATCTTCAAGGTGCATCGACAGTTCCAGACAGTGATATTTGTCTGACTGATTCTTCTGCAACGCTCGACAAATACACATACAAATATGCCTCATATGGTGATGATATGCCGTTTGTATTGGAAAGTCCGGCACAAACCGCTCTGCCATCTTATGTAACAATGAAATCATATCTTGACGGAACAGAAATAACTTCTTCAACTACAGTTCAGCGTGGTAGCCATACACTCAGAGTTGAATTTTCAGGCACTTACTGCACATTTGAGCCAGTTATTAAAACGGTTGAAGTGTACGCGAAAGCTACATTTGATGAGCAATATACTGCAACAATTTCTGGTACAACATATAAATACAGCTACTTGTCCCACGATTCAACC
>CADBUT010000068.1 GCA_902797925.1 uncultured Spirochaetaceae bacterium | reverse complement strand
TTTATTCTTCTGCCGGTTTTGCGAAGCAAAAGCGACGCTTTTCGCCGAATAATCTCTGTGTAGATTCAGCTTTTGCGAAAAGAACGTTTTGCTATTGCTTCATTGATTCGGCGGATTTCTTCTTCGGTGTTTTTGGCGAAATCTGTGCAGCTGGCGTTGCCGGTGAGGAGCATGGCGTTAAGATAGGGGATAATCTTTTCGTTTATGAGCTGCACAATCGGCTTGTTGAAGCTGGTGGCTGACGCGCCTTTGGTTGCGGTTGCATTCAGAAGCTCGATGTTTGCGTCTGCAAAAGCGTCTTGCGCGGAACGCACTGCCGCAATCGCTTCGGTGACGCCTTCTAAGCCTTTGATGTTTTCAGCAAGCTGCCCGGCGGCAAAATCCTGCAGCATGCTTTCAATCAACGAAGATTTGGCCGCGTAGCTTTCCTTTATTATTCTGCTTTTCGCATATTTGTCATAAACCGCCTTGAGCGGAAGGGCAAGCGCGGCTTTACTTTCAATCGGAAGCGCGGCATATCCTTTAAGGACGGTACCCAGCGTTCTTATGGCATCGTTCCTTGCGCCGTCAGCCGATTCAAGCGTGGAAAGCTTTTTATCCTGCAAAATGGCGGTCGTAATCTTCGCCGAAAGTTCTTCAAGCTCTGCGATAGCGGCGCACAAAAAAGCATCTTTCTGCGCCTCTTCGTCCGCCTTAAAAAAACGGATAATCGAATCCGAAAGCGTGTCAATTTCCGTATTGCGGATAACCCACTTTATTTTATTCACAGCCTTTCCTCTTTTTTATGAATCTCAATTAAGAATACACCAGAATTTTTGAACGGAAAAGCAAAAATCAGTTGAAAAAAGCTTATTTCAGCAAGATTTTACAAAAAATCATGATGTGGTTTCTAGCTTTCACTTGACGGCGGCAAACCACAAAATATGGTTTCTAGCTTTCGCATGACGGTAACAAACCACAAAAAGTGGTTTCTAGCTTTCGCATGACGGCGATAAACCACAAAATGTGGTTTCTTGCTTTCACTTGACGGCAATAAACCACAAAATGAGGTTTCTAGCTTTCATTAGGCGGCAACAAACCACAAAATGAGGTTGTTAGATTTCACTTGACGGCAATAAACCACAAAATGTGGTTTCTAACTTTCACTTGACGGAAGAAATATCTTCAACATTATTCAAATATCCACCAAAACACCAGCCTTTTGTTCCTTTTGCAAGAAGAGAACCTTTTGAAGTAACCGAATCTTTTATTACTTCTACTTTTACCCATCTTGATTGTACATTATCGATTGTTTCAAATTGCCCGGAATCTATAACTTTAAGCATTGTTCCTTTCTGCATGATTAACTTTGCTTGTGCTGTTATTGCAGCATTTTCTCTTAGTTTCAGATTATCTGTACAATACATTACATCTCCTGTGTAAACATCCAGATATCTTTCATCAACATTGAACTTCATGGTACTTAAATCGATATGAGTTCTGTAATAAACACCGCCGCCTTCGCCGCTATAACTCATTATAATAGAGTTACTTTTTTCATCATATTTAACGGCTGCCAATGGATGAGAAGGTTCAGTCTTTTGATAAAAAGAAACATCAATATCCTTTATTTCAATTTTGTTTCCTGTGCCAAATTCATACAATTCTGGCATTACAATACCGATTATGTGTTCTTTATCTTTAAGTTTGGGGCGTAATATTTCAGCAGCATTCCATTCGTAATATCCATCTTTTTCAGAGAATTTGATTACAGTACCGCTTCTATCATGCCATTTGCCAACTAATACATATTTGTTGTCAGGTGTTAGCAACAATACTGGACTATCCATTTGATAATCTATATTGCCTGTTTGTTTATTTATAAAGATTTCTTTTCCTTTTGTATCGAAAAGTTTTCCGTCTTTGTTACAGACTTTTCCATATTTGTCATAAAAATACAGATACTTATCATTCTGATACCAAGAATTTATCCATATCGTATTTACGGATAAAAGAACATCACCGTTATCAGTCAAAAGTTCCAATACGCCAATGTCATTGACTTGTACAGTATTTCCATAGATTTCAAGAATAAGCATAAATAATGATAAAACGCTAACAATAAGCTTTTTCATTTCGTACAACCTCCAGAAAAAACCGCAACATGCCCAAGTTTCGGGTTTGCGATTGGGCTGGTGCTGCGTTAGAAGCTTCATCAGCAAACCCTGCAAGTTTTGCGAAGCAAAACTTGAAAGAGTTGTGCAAATCCAAGAGTCGGCGTAGGCGGATTTTGTGAAGCAAAACACTCTGCAACCCCGAAGGGGTGAAGCCGTTTTGCGGAATGAAATACGCCGAGAGCAGGCTCTTGTTTTTTGGTATATTCTTTACTAGCTTTTGCCCAGTTATGGTCACTTCGACTACGCTCAGTGACCAGCTACGCGCAAAACTTGAAAGCCGGGTTTGCGATTGGGCTGGTTCTACGAAACAAGCTTTATCGGCAAACCCTGCAAGTTTTGCTTCGCAAAACTTGAAAGCCGGGTGCGCATAAGCTTTTTCTACGGAATAGCTTAATCTGGCGCACCGCTGCAAGTTTTGCTTCGCAAAACTTGAAAGTTATTATAACACGCTTGTGCACAAACTGCCGGTTTTTCTGAAAGAAAAAGCGGCGCTTTTTGCCGATTCAGCTGCCGCGAGTTGACAGCTCAAAAAAGCGCGTAATATAATTTCCGCAATCGGAGGAATTATGAAAGGATTCAGGTTTGTTTGTGCAATTTTTGCTGTTTTTGTGTTTGCCGCTTTAAGTGTTTCGGCTCAACAAAAAGAACCGCCTAAAGTGAACGTTGTCAAGCCGTATACAAAAGGACTTAACTTATCTGAATGGCTTGAACAAGGCGGATTCGGCAATATACGAAAATGCATTTACGGAAAGCAGGACTTTGAAAATATAAAAAGCCTCGGTGTTGAGATTATCCGTGTTCCGATTTGGTTTGAAGAATTCAGTTCCGGCAAG
>CADBUT010000067.1 GCA_902797925.1 uncultured Spirochaetaceae bacterium | reverse complement strand
ATGGGAAACAGACGAAGCCATGCCCGAAATGGAAAAAGCCTTTGAGCTTTGCAAAATCTTTAACTGCACGCTTGATAATCTTTTCAGGGACGATATGTGCCAGCCGGATGAGCTTTATTCAAATCTGCGGGTCGAAACAGTGAAGGGCTTCCGCTATGTCTGCCACACAGTTTTGAGCACAGACCCAGAAGCAGACGCGCTTGAAAGAGTCTATAAATATGCTAAAGAAAGCGGTGTTGAAAACGCAAAAGTAATCGGCTGGGATTTTCCGTTTCTGAGTCAGGAGCAGGTAAATGTTTATCACATGCATGGTTACACAGCCGCATGGATTTTACCTGATGGGATTGAGCCTGCAAACAAGCAGCTGGAAATTCACGAGCAGGGCGACCACAAATATGCCGCGATTCACATCGAGCGTCCTTTTGAAAATCCGTTTGTCGCCATTCCCGGCGCGTATCACACTCTGATGGATTATATGAATGTGAACAGCCTTAAGCGCGAAGAAAAAGACGTAATTCCATGCTTTGAAACAGACGGCGAAAGTATGGATGTTTACATCGCATGCAAATGAGCTGGACACCGTTATGAATCAGAAGCAGGAAAACACAAAGCTGCTGCCAGCGCAAAGCAAAGACGTGATGATGCTCACGGCGTTTTCTAAATGGGCTTTTGAAACAGATGCCAAAGTCGGGGGTGCAGAAAACAGCGGGCCGCCCGGCTATAAATCTGCTCAATATTATTCCAGAATGAACCGTGCAAAATATTTGTACAGCTTTTTTTCAGACGGCATAATTATTGGTGGCGCAGTTCTAATCCCGAATGGAAAACCGAAGGGCAGCGAAGTCGAAATCGCCAGAATCTTTTTGAATCCGGAGCATTTCAAAAAAGGCTATGGCATCAAGCTTATGCAGGCGGCAGAAGCTCTTTTTCCAGAAGCTAAAACCTTTGTTCTTGACACTCCAATCTGGAATGTTCGCACCAATTCGTTTTATCAAAAACTCGGTTATACTGAATATAAGCGAAATGCTGAATTTGTGTTTTATAGGAAAGATAGGGAAAATTAGAAGCTAGGCGTTCTAACCGTGTTTTGCAGCCGCTTTGCCGGTGCAATCTTATAGATTAACCTGCCGCAAATTAATGTGCTGCAAAACGCCGTTCTGCATTGTTTTTAGCGTGTGCGCATAAGCCAAAGCTCTCTTGCAACTTGTGCAATTTTCGGTGAGCGTTTATACTTGCCGCATGAAAAAGATAATTACGATTATTGCTTGTTTTGCTTTTGCATTTCTTAAAGTCTATCCGCAGACAGATGCAGAAAAACAAGAAAGCTACAAGCTGTTTCAAGCCGCAATAAAAACAAAAGACACAAGCAAGCTTGATGATATTTTCAATTTCAAGCTGAACCCTGATTATTATCAAGACAATTGGGAAAAGCCTGTAATCGTGATGATTGCAGACACTAAAGATTCTGATTTTATTCTTAGCTGCTTGAAGGCAATTGATAAATCATACGGAATTCCTTATCCGTCTTACAGTGGAAAAAACAATCCGCTGACGTATTTTGTAAACAATAATGATGCTGAAACCGTAAGAAAAGTTCTGGAATGGAAAAAGGAGCTTGCTGATTTTTGCTCTTATAACGGCCAGTCTTATTCGCTTTCGCCGCTGGCAGAAGCTGTCAATAAGGATTATGTCGAAGTGGCAAAGGCGATTATTCCATTTGTTTCCGATGTCAATGATTCGGTCTGTGTCAGCTATAAAGACAAGAATTTCGGCAAATCATATCAGACTACATGCAATCTTTTGTCTTATGCCCGCTCAGATGAAATGAAGAAGCTGCTGCTTGATGCCGGCATAAAGACTTACATTCCTTACACCCGCGATTTTGAAAAAACTACCTACGTCATTGACGATAAAGTGAATATCCGCGATTCGGCAGGCTTGAGCGGAAAGAAAATTGCCCGGCTCAACAACGGCGATAAAGTCGAAGTTTTAGGCGTTGATGCCGCCATGTACACAATCGACAATTACCACGGCCATTGGATCAACATAAAATAAGCCGACGGAAAAACCGGCTATATATTTGAAAAATACCTCTACCAATTCGAGCAGTAGCTCTTTTCGCAATAGCTTTATCTACGTTTTAAACTTATCTGGCGAAAAGCGCCGCTTTTTGCTACTCAAAAACCGGCAGAATTTGTGCATGGAGGCTTTGTACATTCCGCCTTGCAGTTTTTCGTTAGAAAACTGCGCCGTTTTGCTGATTGAACTTATCTGAAGTTAAAGCTCCTGCAAAACGCACCATAAGGTTTTTCACTTTTGGAAAAATCGGCAATCCTTATCATAAGGAAAGCCAAATTCTTAAAAAGCTGAATTCTTTATGGTAAGGATTTAAAAATTGCAAATAAGAAAACCTTATTTTAAAGATAACAATATTCTGGCGGAAAGTAGTGACTGGCGGACGCGGAGTGCCTCATGGCTTGCCATGCGAGCAGGACGTCGGACGCAAGGAACGGATTTCCGCCAAGTATATGATAAGTCTGTTTTAGATATTGAGTTTATTCCGCAAGATTTTTACTGCCTTGCGCATTGAGTCAAACGCGATTTGGCTTGTATCAAACGTGGCGAGCGGCACCAGCTTGCAGTTTTCGGCTTCTCCGTCTACGGTTTTGATGCTCGAAAGCAGCTCTTCTTCAGTGCCTTTGTATTCAGAATAGAAAAAAGCGTCGCAAGTCGAATAGACGAGCGTCTTGAACGGGTAGGTATTCGGAAAGCTGCACAAATACTCGAAAGGCGGCGGCGTAATGCCGATTTCTTCGTTGCATTCGCGGATGCACGCCTCTTCCAAAGATTCGCCCTTGTTTACAAAGCCGCCCGGCAGGCCGAGCATGCCTTTCTGCGGGTCTTTTGTGCGGCTGAAAACTAGAAGCTTGCCGTTGACCACGAGCAGGATGCCCACCGCCGCCGCGTCGTTGTTGTAAAGGTCGTAGCCGCAGTCTGGGCAGACCCAGTGCGTTCCTTCTTTTGTAATGATGTTCTTAGAGCCGCACTCCGGGCAAAAATTGAATTTGTTTATGCTTTCCATGATAATCTCCGTGCAATCAGTAATAGCCATAATAGCGCGCATCGAGAGCTTCTGCCAGAGATTCGGCGCGCTGCAGCGTTCTGATGAAAAGCGGCACGAACAGCGGAAGCAGCAGCTTGAACTTTGAGATTAAGCTGCTTTTTTTAGGCAGCTGCCTTAAAGTGCCGCTTGAGCGCACTGTCTGCGCCTTCAAAATTACAGCGGCTTCTTCCATTAATAGCGGAATAAATCTGAAAATGATGCTCGTAACAAGGCAGATGTGCTTTGTCGGTATTCCGATAAGTGCGAGCGGTTTCAGCAGTGCTTCCATTCCGTCAGTTATGTCGCTTTCTGTGGCTGTGTACACAAACACCGAAAGAGGGCAGAGCACGCCGACATAATGAAGCAGCGTTACAATGCCCAGCTTGATTTTCCGTGCGGTCAGCGAGATGAAATAAAACTCAAAATAAACTGTTTCGCCGTCTTTTGGCGGAAAGAACACAAGCTGAAAAACAAAAAACAGCAGAATCCATGGCAGAACAATCAAGAAGTTTTTGAAAAGCTTTTTGACAGGGTAATGTGCAAGAAGCGCGTAGAAAATGCCGGCCGCGCATACAGCCGAAAGCAGCGGAATATTCGACAAACTTAAGGCCGCCACAAAAAATGCGAGAAGCACAATGTATTTGGCAAGCGGCGTCATCCTGTGGGCGATTGTGCTGCCTTTGTGGTAGCCGCCGAGCGCAGAGCTTGAAAAAGAAGCAATGTCTGCCGCATTTGCGAACGGCTCAACTTTTGAAAGCGCGGCTTCGGCCGGTGTTGTTCTGTTGGCGGGCTGTGCAAAAGCATTTTCTGCTGTTGCACCGGCACCAGCTGATGCACAGGCGGCTGCCTGTGCATCAGCTACTTTTGCGGCTGCACCAGTGCCAGCTTGTGCATCTGCGCCGTCTGCTTGCCTGTCCGCCGTGTCGCTAATGATTTTGCCTGCTTCAAGCGCGATTATTCTTTCGGCGGCTTCTGCTTCTTCGTTGCGGTGCGTGCTGAAAACAACAGTCTTGCCTTGTGCGCATAAATCCTGCATCAGCTTAATTGTCGCGACGGCACTTTCTGGGTCAAGCCCGGCGGTCGGCTCGTCAAACAAATAGATTTCTGCATCAAGCGCGATTATACCCGCAATTGAAACTTTGCGCCGCTCTCCGCCCGACAAAAAAGTTGTGTGCCTGTCTGCATATTCGTTGAATGGAACACCGGCGGTATCCATTGCCCGCTTTACGCGCTGTTTTAGTTCTTTGCCGGAAATACCGAGCTGCTGCGGGCCATAAGCCACATCGTCGGCAGCAAATTCTTCAAAAATGGTAGAAGCACAGTCTTGGCTTGCAAGCACAGGCCGCGAGCTTGCGTAAATGCTGCCACCCATCGGAATCAGCAGCCCAGAAAGCAGTTCAAACAATGTGCTTTTGCCCGAACCGGACTGACCTATAACAGCGGTCAGCGTTCCTTTTTGTATTGAAAGCGAAAAATTCTCAAAAAGCTTTGCCTGTTTTGGGTGCGCGTATTCAAGGTTTTTGATGTCTATAACTTTGCGGGCTGTTTGATTCTGGCTGCTTAAGACTACGCTTTTTGTATAATTCGGTTTAAAAAAAGCAAAACGCTCATAAAAAGTCTGGAAGCTGCCGTCGTAAGCAATTTTGCCATGCTCAAGGTGAATAAGCCGCTGTGCTCTTGAAGCTTCTTCTTTGTTGTGCGTTATGCTTAAGACAGTGCCGCCGTTTTTATGGTATTCATCGATATAATCCAGAATCAGACCGCGGCGTTCAGGGTCAACCATCGAAAGCGCTTCGTCTAATATAAGCAGTTCCGGCGAAAGCGCGAGAATGCCCGCAATGCAGAGCTTCTGCTGCTGTCCGCCTGAAAGCGTAACAGTGCGCTGCTCTGACGCTTCAAGCAAGTCTATAAGCTTAAGGGCGGCTTCTGCCTTTTTCTGACATTCGTCTTCAGGCTGGTTCAAGTTTTCCGGTCCGAAACGCGCGTCTTTTATTACAGTTTCTGCAATGAGCTGTGTCTTTGGGTTTTGCATAACTATGCCGCTCGGCACGCTGTTTATAACGTCTCTGCTGTTTCTGCGCGTCTGTGCCTGCACACCGCCTCTGTATGCGTCACCGGAGATTGTGCCCTGCTGTATCTGAAGAAGTCCTGAAATTAGCCTTGCCAGCGTGCTCTTGCCTGAACCATTAGAGCCGGTTATAACCAGATATTCGCCTTTTGATACAAAAAAAGAAATATCATCCAGTGCAAGTTTTTGAGCTTCTGTGTTTGCGGAATATGTAAAAGAAAGGTTGTTAATGCTAAGAAAAGGCATAAAATGCGCTCCATTCAGACTGAGTTTCTGCATTTTAGCGTTTTTTGACAGGTTAGTCGAGGACCGGGTTTGCGTTTGGGATAAATCTACAAATTAGTTATATCGGCAAACCCTGCCAGTTTTTGCTTCGCAAAAACTGGTAAACGATTGTGAGGTTTTCTATGCGTTGGAGTTGGTTCTTCAGTTTAGAGATAAATCTGCGCACCCTGCGAGTTTGCTCCGCAAACTCGGTATGTTGCATTTTTGCTAACTAAATATTTTTTGTGCAAAATAACTAAATAACGCTTGCAAAAAAGTTTTTTCATGTTAATATAGAGATATTAGATATTTTGGGTATCTTTTTGATATATCAGCTTATTAAATGTTAATGCGTCGGAGGTTTCAGATGAGCGGTATGAATGAGAAAGAAAAGAACATGGATTCCGAGGTAAAACAAAGATCTTTAATCAGACAGATTATTATAATAATTGGTGCCGGACTAATTTTATATACTGCCTGCCTTATTATCGGTGTAAACAAGGCATCAGAAATCGGTTTTGACCGCTATTTTCAGACTCTTTTGGGCGAGCGCATCGACTTCTTTCAAAAAGAAATAACAAAAAGAACAGACCGCCTTTATAATGCTGCTGTACATATTTCCGCTTCAAGTGAATTTGAAGAAGCTTTTGAAGAAGAAAATCTATCTTATGTGAAAGACGCTCTCACCGATATACGCTCAGCATATGATGTAAGCGCAGTATATTTGCTGGATAGAATCGGCAATATTGTCTACAGTTCAGACCTTACTGTTACAAAGTCTGATTTGTTTAAAAACACAGAGGCTTTTAAACGCGCAAAAACCAACACACCTTTTTCATGCATTATGGTTCTTGAAGACCGCGTTTCAGCTGTTTCGTTCTGTGAAATCGAAATCGAAGACTATTTTTCAGGCTTTTGTGTTATAGAAGAAAACCTGACGATGGATCATATTGTTGACTATCTGCATGAAATGTTCGGCTGCGAAGTTACTATTTTTATTAAAGATACACGTGTAGCAACTTCTATTATTACAAAGGAAGGCAACCGCGCCGTCGGCACAAAGCTCAATAACGATACAATTTATAATATTGTCTGCAACGAAAAGCAGATGTACCGCGGAAAAAACAAGATTCAGGGTAACGACTATCTTACAGTTTATATTCCGGTTAATACAGATGAACCTACTCCGGGCATGTTCTTTGTCGGTCTGCCTATAAAGATTATTTCAGAAACACGCCTTATTATTTTGTCTGTTGTTGTTCCGATTGTTATTATCTTTACTATACTTTTGTGCATTATTACATTTGCCGCTCTGCACTATCTGATTTTCAAGCCGCTGCGCCTTGTTGCAAAAGCTGTGCATAATCTGGCTGATGATTCAGATGACGCAGATTTGACTTACCGTATTAACCACAATAAGAATGATGAAATCGGACGGCTCTGCATTGATGTAGATAAATTTATCGGGCGTCAGCAGAAGCTTATAAAAGACTTAAAGATTGCAGAAGTTGACCTTGATTACATCAGCCAGAGTTTGAGCACATCTTCTTATGAGTCTGCAAGCTCTATTGCCGAAATTATGGCAAATATTGAGAATGTCAGCCGCCAGACAGAATTTCAGACCAAAGCAATTAAAGCCGCAAATACAGAAATGGGGCTTTCAATTGATATGGCGAAGAAGCTGCAGGAAACAGTTAAGCTGCAGTCAAATGATGTTATAACTTCTTCGGCCTGTATCGAAGAGATGATAGGCAATATTGATTCTGTAAACACTATGATGCAGAAGATGAACTATCAGTTTGCAGAACTGTCTGCCGTTACTTCTGAAGGAAAAGAACGGCAGACTGATGTTGACAAGAAAGTTACCGAAATGGCAGAACAGTCTAAGCTGCTTATTGAAGCCAACGGCGTAATTGCACGTATTGCTTCACAGACGAACCTGCTTGCTATGAACGCTGCAATCGAAGCTGCTCACGCCGGCGATCTGGGTTCGGGTTTCAGCGTTGTTGCAGATGAAATCCGTTCGCTTGCAGAAAACTCAAGCAAGCAGTCGCACATAATCGGTCAGCGCATGAAAGACATTTCTAAGACAATCGGTGATGTAGTTGATTCTTCACGCCTGTCTTCTACGGCTTTTGTAAACATTACGGACAAGCTTTCTATGACAGACCACCTTGTTCAGGAAATGAGCGCTGCTATGGTTGAGCAGAAAGAAGGCTCAAAACAGGTTTTTGATGCCTTGAAAAACATCAATGATTCAAGCGGTCAGGTTCAGGAAATGACCCGCAGTATGGAAGATGCAATTAACAAGACGAATAACGAAATGACGACGATGACGCAGATTGCAGACACTGTAGCCGGAAGTATGGATGAAATGTCAGCTGGTGCTGTTGAGATTAATAAATCTGCTCAGGATGTCTCTAACATGGCAAAACAGACCCGCAACAACATCGACACAATGGAATCGATGTTCGGCCACTTTAAGGTCTAACGGGTGCGCGTCTGAGTTTATTCTTCATTTAGGGATAAATCTGCGCACCCTGCAACTTTGCGCTAAGCGCAAACTTGTAATGGGTGCAAAAGGGGGGCAAGCCTTGTCATTGCCGTGCTTAATGATGTGTCATTACCCAGTTTGACGATGTGTCATTACCCGGCTTGACCGGGTAATCTTGCTCAAAAGAT
>CADBUT010000066.1 GCA_902797925.1 uncultured Spirochaetaceae bacterium | reverse complement strand
CGCCTCAACGACGGCGCAAAAGGCCCGAACACCGGCGGAATGGGCGCAGTCGCACCGCTTTCAGACGTTTCAGCCGAAACAATGGCGCAGTTCAATAAAGACATTCTTGAACCGACTTTGAAAGGTCTTGAAGCCGAAGGCTTCGATTACCGCGGCTTTATTTTCTTTGGCGTTATGCTCTGCAAAGACGGGCCGAAACTTCTTGAATACAATGTGCGCCTCGGCGACCCGGAAACACAGGCTGTGCTTCCGCTTATGGATTTTGATTTTGCAGAATTGTGCAAGGCGATTATCGACGAAAAGCAGACCGGCACGCTCAAAGATTTTGCGCCAGGCATTAAATGGAAGAACGGCTTTGTCTGCGCACCTGTCGCAGTTTCAGGCGGCTACCCGAACGCCTATGCAAAAGGCAAAGAAATTACGCTCAAAAAAGGCAATGAAAACACAAAAGTCTTCATCGCGGGCGGTCAGCAGAAAAACGGCAAGCTTCTCACTTCAGGCGGAAGAGTTCTTGCTGTTTCAGCTTTCGGCAGCACTTTTGACGAAGCTTTCAAAACAGCTTATGCCGCAATGGAAGATGTTTCATTTGACGGAATGTTCTATAGAAAAGACATCGGTCTGCCAGGCGCAGCCGAATCTGGCGAACTATAAGCAATTCACTTTTTAAGTGAAAAGAAGGGTTGTCTGACGGTTCTTGTCGGGCAGCTCTTTTTTTATTTTTGCAACAGCTGAAAATTCAGTGTATACTAACAGAATGAATGCGACAGATTTATCTACATATTTGGCGCCGGTCATAAAAGCCAGTGCGCTCTGGAAAGACAAGCCGCTCAGCGTTGTTATAATCGCAAACCCAGCCGCCGGCGGCTTTACACGCAAGAACATAGCGGAAAAGCACGAAGAAGTGCTTAAAAGAAAAGCCGAAGCCGCTGCAGAAAAACCGCAACTGTGCAAAGATTTTTCCATAAAAGTATACGAAACTGAACGCGCAGGCGCGACCGCAACTTTTGTGCAGTCGCTCGTTAAAGAGGCCGCCTTAAGCGAGGTTGAAGGCGAAGAATATCTGATTGTCACCGCAGGCGGCGACGGAACTTCTCTTGAAGTGCAGACGGCGCTGGCGCACATCGCATTTGATTTGGGCGGCGAATATTCAGACCTTGTAAAGAACAAACTGACAATACTGCGCCTGCCTTTCGGTACGGGCAACGACGGCTCTGACGGCTGGTCTTTAGAAGAGTCGCTTGCGCTGCTTGAAGAAAAATCTCATTTTGCCTGCCAAAGAGCCGTGCGCGTAAACTGCCGTCAGGGCAGTGAGCTGCCGTCTTTTGAATATTCGCACAACGACGAAAGCTTGTCTGCAAACCCGCCGTGGTACGCTTTCAACATTGCGAGCATCGGCATTGATGCATTTATCACTCACATGACAAACAGAACGAAAAGCCACATGCCGGGCAATTTCTACAAAATATGGATAGACTTGGCATGCATGTTCTACGGCGTAAAGTACAAATCTGGCACGGCGAAGATTACGGCTTTTGACAAAGACGGCGCTGAAATTGCAAAGCTTGAATCTGGAATTGTGTTCTGCCTTTTGGGCGTTTCAGGCCACAGAACTTACGGCAGCCATCAGAAGATTCTGCCTGACGACAGAAATGTGTGCATCACCAAGAATATGCCGCTTATAACAAAGCTGATGCTGAAAGAAAAGTTCAAATCGGGCAAGCACACAGGCAATAAATATGCGTTCCTCTGCTCTGCTGAAAAAATCGAAATACAATACGATTGTCCGATTCTGGTTCAGATGGACGGCGAAGTTCATCTGGTCGGTGCCGAGAATTTTCCGCTTACCTTTGAGCGGACTGAACCTGTCATCAGAATCATTGAAAAAGACGATGCGCCTTTCTATAAGGGCGCGGAACGCGTTTAAGCATATAAAAGCAAATTATAAAGCCGGTCAATTTTAAGCCGGCTAAAAACTTTTAAGAGGTGGGATATGCCGGAGAAAAAGACAACAAAACCT
>CADBUT010000065.1 GCA_902797925.1 uncultured Spirochaetaceae bacterium | reverse complement strand
GTTCTTTATCTGCTTCAACACGTTTAACGGCAATTTCTTTCAAAAGATTCGTTATGCGGTCGCTTTCAGAAATAGCTGCCGCCAGGGCAAGCTTAGCCTGCTCTTCGGCAAACAGCCGTAAGTCAAGAATCTTCTGCAAAGAAAATTTAAACGCTTTCACGCCTCATACTCTTCCTTAGGAATTTCGATGTGAGCAAGTTCAGCAAATTTGTTCATCGTGTCTTCGATTGTAACTTTTTCAGTTTCTTCCTGCATGAGGAATTCTTCGATTGCATCGTGCGCATTTATTGCTTCGTCAATTGCAGGGTTTGTGCCTTTCTGGTAAGCACCAACATTGATGATGTCTTCCTGCTCGGCATAAACAGCCATTAATTTGCGGATATAATCGCAGGCTTTGCGTGTTTGTGTACCAGAAACGCGGCGTGCAAGACGGCTTATAGAAGCGAGTACGTCAATTGCAGGGTAATGTCTTGTCTGCGCAAGCTTTCTGCTCAAAACAATGTGGCCGTCGAGAATACCGCGGACTGTATCCGAAATAGGCTCGTCCATTTCGTCGCCGTCAACAAGCACAGTATAAAACGCAGTTATAGCGCCCTGCTGCGATGTACCGGCTCTTTCCAAAAGTTTTGGAAGTGCTTCATAAACACTTGAAGTATAGCCTCTCTGGGCAATCGGCTCATTAATGGCAAGACCAACTTCACGCTGTGCTTTGGCAAAACGCGTAACTGAGTCAAACATGAGCATTACGCTCTTGCCCTGGTCTCTGAAATATTCGGCAATTGCTGTTGCAGTGTATGCACCGCGTATACGCGAAAGCGGTGATGTATCAGAAGTAGCAGAAACAACAATTGAATGTCTCAATCCTTCTTCGCCCAAATCGCGCTTTATAAAGTCTATAACTTCACGTCCACGTTCACCGATAAGTGCAATTACATTTACGTCTGCTGTAGTGTTGCGGGCAATCATACCTAAAAGTGTAGATTTTCCTACGCCTGAACCTGCAAAAATACCGAGGCGCTGCCCTTCTCCTACAGCAAGCAGTGAGTCGATAGCTCTTACACCAGTAACTACGCGTTTTTCAATTGAACGGCGGCTCATCGGGTCTGGCGGGCTTGCAACAGCCGGATAATATGCTTCAGGCACAATGTCCGGCTTTCCGTCTGCGGCTTTTCCCATGCAGTCAAGAACTCTGCCCATCAAATCTTTTCCGACACCGACCTTTAAAACAGAACCGGAAGCAACAACCTTGCTTCCTATTTCGATGCCCTTTGTGTCAGCAAAAGTCATAAGCTGAACAGTTGTTCCGCTTAAACCGATAACTTCTGCAACAACAGACTCGCCTGTTGATGGAATAGTGATATGACAAATTTCGCCGATAACCGACTGCGGACCGGTGCTTTCTATAAGCATACCGCGGACACGAGAGACAACACCGTTATAGAGAATTGTCTCTGTGTTCTTGATGCTTTCAATATATTTGTCGAAAATTGTTGACATGTTTAGCTTTCCGTTGGAATTGCTGGTTTAACACTTGATTTAACAGGTGAAATTTCAAGAATCTTCTGCTCAAGTTCGCCAAGCTGACTGGAAATGCGTGCATCGATTGAACCGAAATCAGTTTCAATAATACAGCCGCCCTTGTCAACAGCTGAATCTTCTACAATCGTAATGTTCTTTACGTTTTCAACAGCCTGAAGGAATTCTTTTGTGTGTTCACTTGTAAGTGCAAGCTCTGCCATATTAACGCGGATAAGAACATCGCCGCGGCCTTTAACCTTGCGCAAAGCATGTACGATATTCGACATAACGACATTGCGTTGGTTTTCAGAAATAACCTTGACGATTTTTCTAGTCATAAGAAGAACGAGGTCAACAATCTGCTGTTCTGTCTCAGAAAGAATCTGTACACGCTTATCCATGATTTTTTCAATCATCAGGTGAAGGCGGTCAATAAGACGCTGAACTTCGGCTTTTCCCTCTTTGTAGCCTTCTTCGTGACCG